>JBLHTU010000134.1:0-10341 GCA_047627515.1 Cyclobacteriaceae bacterium
CATTGAAATTTGTATGCTCATAGGTGTACGGAATAATAGCGACTTTAAACTGATCTATTGATGTCTCAAAGCAAGTGAGACTAACGCCATTGATCGTTACGCTTCCCTTATCAACCAACACCTCCTCTGTCTGGCCAAACTGAAAGTGATACAGCCAACTTCCATCTACCTCAGTTACTGAAAGTACTTCGACCATTAGATCTACATGCCCTTGAACGATATGTCCATCAAAGCGTCCGTCCGCTTTCATACATCGCTCCAAATTCATCAGATCCCCCTGGACCAAGGATCCGAGATTAGTACGTTTCAAGGTTTCATCTATAGCCGTCACCCAATGTGTATTGTCAAGCACTTTAGTCACAGTCAAACAAACACCATTGTGACTCACACTTTGATCTTCATGCAATTCTTTACTAATCGGCGACTCTACCAAAAAATCACGGTTTGTGCCCGTAACTATTACTTCTTTTATTGTCCCAATCGTCTCAACTATTCCTGTAAACATGTCAGTTTCTTCCTGTCTATTGTAGATTTGAGATGCAATTTATGGAGAATCCAAAAGATAGCTACAAAGCAAAAGGACTGAGACGACAATTAGTTAAAGAATTGTTACAAAAAGGCATTCAAAATGAGAAAGTCATTTCTGCCATAGGTACTATTCCACGTCACTTTTTTCTTGACGAAATATTTCTAACACATGCCTATGAGGACAAGGCGTTTCCAATCGGGCAAGGACAAACCATTTCACAACCTTATACTGTTGCTTTTCAAAGTGAACTTTTGGATATCCAACCTGGTGACAAGATTTTGGAAATTGGTACGGGTTCAGGTTACCAAGCGAGCGTACTTGTGCAACTAGGTGCTGACGTTTATACAATCGAGTATCAAAAGGCCCTTTTTGAAAAAACACGAAAATTCCTTCCTAAGATTGGATACAACCCTCATTTCTTCTTTGGCGATGGATCCCAAGGATTGCCAAAACACGCCCCATACGATGGTATCATTGTTACGGCTGGAGCTCCAAGTGTCCCTAAATCACTAGTCGAGCAGTTAAAAATTGGCGGAAAATTAATTATCCCTGTTGGAAATGAGAAAAAACAGCAGATGATTATGCTTAAGAAAGTAGCACAAAACAAGGTTGTCAAAAAAGGATTCAAAGATTTCAGCTTTGTACCTTTGCTAGGAAAAGAAGGCTGGAGTAATGAATAAAGCACCAAAAAAATGTAAAGATTCATTGGTAACGATGACAGAGTTGGTCCTACCGAATGATACGAATACGTTGAATAACTTAATGGGAGGTCGACTGATGCATTGGATGGATATCGCATCAGCTGTAGCCGCACAAAAGCATTCAAATCGAGTGGTTGTCACCGCTTCTGTTGATAATATATCATTTTCTAAGCCTGTGAATTTTGGCAATGTTGTTACGTTACAAGCCTTCGTTACCAGAGCTTTTAGCTCTTCGATGGAAGTGTACATTAAAGTGACTGCAGAAGACATCCCCGCCAATAAGAAAATAGAGTCAAATACTGCCTTTTTTACTTTTGTGGCTGTTGATCAGACAGGCCGACCTATGGACGTACCTGCGGTGATCCCTGAAACTGATTTCGAAAAAGAGTTGTATGAAGGTGCACTTAGAAGAAGGCAGCTTCGATTGGTACTAGGTAAGAGAATGAAACCAGAAGACGCGACTGAACTCAAATCAATTTTTAAGATCAATGAGTGACGATTCTTTTCTTCCTTATTTTATTAACGAAACGCTTTATGTGCTGAAAGATGAAAAAATATCATCTATAGATTCTACTCATTCTGAAGACAGTGATGTACAAGAATATATGGCGCTAAAAAAGACTACGGACACTGCCCCTACGCAAGAAGTACCAAAAAAGGAGGAAGCGCTACCAACTCACTATGGTTTTATTGTTGTCAGTGAGGAGTTCTCGGATCAGTCGTTACAGCTCCTTGAAAAAGTACTCTCTGCTCTGAAAATCACATTAGATCAAATCCAACAGATGAATACAAGTCCTCAAAAGGACGTCAGTTTTGACAGGATGTTAGTGTTTGGGGATTCTACCGTTTCCAAATACGAAGTATTGAAAAACGAAGCCGGAGCTGTGATGTACTGTGCTAGTCTACAAGTGCTTGCTACCGATCGAGACGAAAAACTACTTCTATGGAATGCATTAAAGTCTTGGTTTGGACTCTAAAAAAAGAATAGCTGTCTATGCTGTGATATTTGGCCCTTATGACGGCCTACTGCCGCAGCCTACATTTGATGCAGTAGACTATATCTGTTTTACTGATCAAGATTTCAAATCAAAGACCTGGAAGATCAACAAAATCACTCCCCCCATCCCCGGGGACTCAACCAGAAGTGCTCGATTTATCAAAATTAACCCACATCTTTTTCTAAAAGATTATGATGTGTCCGTATTCATAGATGGTAATTATTTAATAGAGGGAGATTTGCCATCTCTTGTTTCTAGTGCTCTGAAGCACAGCCCTATGGCTATCTACGATCACAACCAATGCTCTGATCCACGAGACTGTGCATACGATGAGCTCGAAGCGATTTTAGCATTACAGAAAGCAAGAAATAAACTAAAAGATGATCCTCAGACCATGATTGACCAGCTCTCTTCCTATGAGCGAGAAGGGTTCCCACGTCATGCTGGATTGATCTTTTCAGCTGTCCTCGTGCGTGCTCATCATAACGATGAAGTGAAGCTAGTCATGGCTACTTGGTGGAGACAGATCGAGGATCACAGTAAAAGAGACCAACTGAGCTTCAATTATTCTGCGTGGAAGCATGAATTTAAACCCTACTATATACCCGGAGACCTACGTAACAATCAATACTTCTACCTTCTCAGCAAGCATCGAAAAGACTACCGATGGAAGTACTTGAAATATCAAATTAAGAAAACTTTTGGGTGGGTTAACCGAAAATCTCTTTAAGCTTCGCCTCTAAAGAGGGTCCCCTTAGGTTCTTACCAATTATTTTACCGTCCGGACCAATGAGGTAGGTCGCTGGAATAGCTTTAATCTGGTACATCCGTGGAGCTTCAGAATTGAAATACTGAAGGTCTGAAACATGTTTCCATATAAGCCCATCATCCTCAATCGCTTTCAGCCAGGCATCTTTGGTCCGGTCTAGAGAAACACCATAAATTTCAAAATTCTTGTCCTTATACTGATTGTACATCCGTACAACATTGGGATTTTCCATACGGCATGGTCGACACCATGCGGCCCAAAAATCGATTAGCACGTATTTACCTTTTAGACTACTGAGAGCTAGAAGTGACCCGTCAGGTGTTGGTAAATTAATTTCTGGTGCATCTGCTCCAATCGCCAACCTGCGCATAGCATCAGATTTCTCAATAAAACTACCAGCCATCGGATGGCTTGCGAAATCTGCTTTGTACAAACTAATCACACTATCTGCAAAAGCATACTCTTGCTCAAAATCTAAATACTCAATGCCGTACAAAGCAGCTAAAGTAGGAACAGATGACTCTATAATGGACTTGAGGTTTACTGTATGTTTGTTCACCAGATAGTAGTACTGGTCTGTGATGTCTTGCACCGTAGCTACATCTCCACTCGATCTAGCTTCAAGCGCCTCTCTGTTGAGTAGTTGCACGTCATCGTTCATCTTTCTGGCAGTACTATCCAATTTCAGCATTTGGCTTGCAGCAAAAGATCCACTTATTTCGATCTTATCACTTCCTTCGCCTGACAGGGATAGACTTACCTCATCTTCTTCTCCAGATAAGATTAAGTTTAATACTTGGCGTCCAGGAATTTCTACACGATAAAAGTCTGGCTTTGGGTCTGACAAACGAAACGCAAACTCACCATCAGCATCTATCTCCATCGAGTCAACAACTATCAATCCTTCGTCCGTAAGCATCAGTAACCTAACTTGCTCATTCCCAAACACATTCTCTATTTTACCACTGATCAGCAGTCCATCCGTACTTTGAGAATTTGTACAACCACAAACGACTAACAGCAGTACTGAAATTAAAAAACTAGTTCTAAACATAGGTTTCCTTTTTATTCTGGAGTGCTTTTTCGAGCAACTGATTAGTTTTTTTAGGATCTGCATTATTGCCTACCTCTTTCATAACCTGTCCCATAAACATGCCTATCAAACCTTTCTTTCCTTGATGATAAGCTTTTATTTTATCAGGAAAATTGGCTAGAACTGACTCTATCACTTGCATCAGCTCTGCTTCATTATCCTCCTGGCGGATTTTGAGTAAATCAATCGCTTCCGATATATCCGATGTAGTATTCAGCATCAGATAAGGGAAAAGTTGATTAATAGCTGCCGTCCTACTCACTTGATTTTGCTCGATAGCATGAACCATGGTTGTCAATTGTGATGGGTGAAGTGGAAAGTCCACGATTTCCATATTCTTGTTGTTCAAATAGGTCTGTACACTTCCCATCAGCCAGTTAGTGACCTGCTTTGAGAGCTTTGTATAACCCATGCATGCCTTCCAGTATCCATATAGTGCAGGATCTTCTGCCAAAAAGACTGAATCGTAAGTAGAGAGCTTATACTCTTCAACTAATTCTCGCTTAATTTCTGACGGTAGCTTGGGCATCGACGCTTCAATTTCCTCAAACCACTTATCATCGATAAATACAGGACTTAAATCCGGATCTGGAAAGTAACGGTAATCGTTTAAGGATTCTTTACTGCGCATCTCATGGGTGTCGCCTGTATCTGCATCAAAAGTCCTCGTTTCAGATTCAATCTCAACTTGCTCGTCCAAGAGCTTATTTTGTCTAACGATCTCATGCTCGATGGCTCTTCCAACATTACGAATCGAGTTCATATTTTTGATCTCGACTTTACTACCCAAAGGCTGCCCAGGTTTCCTTAAGCTGATATTGGCATCACAGCGCATCGAGCCCTCTTCCATGTTTCCGTCACTTATATTGAGATAACGTATCAGTGTTCGGATCTCTTTCAAGAAAATCATCGCCTGTTCAGCAGTATGCATCACTGGGTCTGTCACGATTTCTAGCAGGGGAACACCAGACCTATTCAAGTCTACGAATGATTTACTAGAATGTTCAGTATGAATTGATTTACCTGCATCTTCCTCCAAGTGAGCTTTTGTCAAACTCACATCATAAATGGTCCCGTCTGATAGAGTAAGCTCCAAGTGACCTCCTACACATATGGGCGTGCGATCTTGTGTGATCTGATACCCTTTTGGAAGGTCTGGATAAAAATAGTTTTTCCTATCAAAAACCATTGAGCGACTTATCTCAGATGATAATGCTATCCCTAATTTAACTCCGTACTCAATGACTTGACGATTAAGGACGGGCAATGTGCCTGGATGGGCAATCGTAACCGCACTGACATCACTGTTTGGAGAGCTTCCAAAATCATTTTTCTCAGGTGCAAATATTTTTGCTATCGTAGATAATTGAACATGAACCTCTAGGCCTATAACGACCTCATATGTAGTTGAAACCTTCATTGCAATTGATCTTTCATATATTGCCGACCAATCGATAATGCTGCCTCCAGCCCCTTTATGTCTTTGCCTCCTGCTGTAGCGAAAAAGGGCTGACCACCCCCTCCGCCTTGAATCTCTTTTGCCATTGTTCTTACAATCGCCCCTGCATCTAATGACTTCTCTTTGACAATCTGATCACTAAAAATTACCGTTAAATTTGGCTTCCCATCAATCTCAGCAGCAATAAATACTGCAACATTTTCCATTTCATTTTTCAATTCAAAAACAAGCTGTTTGATGACATTAGCATCAGGAAAAAGACCTTGATAAAAAATCAATGAAATATCTCCAGTTTTTTCCGCTGTAGCTATCAAATCCTCTTTAAGATTCCTGGATTGCTGCAAGTGCACTGACTCCAGCTGCTTCTGCAGTTTGCCTTTTTCGTCTACAAGCGCTTCGATGGTCTTGATGGTGTCTTTAGGGCGTTTTAGCAATTCTTCTATTTCAGTCAATAGCTTGTCTCTTCCCAGTAAGAAAGATTCGGCAGTCTCCGCTGTGATCGCCTCTATCCTTCTCACACCTGCTGCAACAGAAGATTCTGACGCAATCTTAAACAGGCCGATTTGCCCTGTAGCTTGTACATGCGTGCCACCACATAGCTCTACCGAATAACTAGGATCAAATGTAATCACCCGAACAAAATCTCCGTATTTTTCACCAAAGAGTGCTGTTGCACCCATTTCCTTAGCCGTGGCAACAGGTATATTCCGCTTCTCATTCAACGATATGTTTTCTCGGATTTTTTCGTTGACCATTTTCTCCACGGTAGAAATCTCCTCATCAGTTAATTTTGAAAAATGAGAGAAATCAAACCGAAGCACGCTTTCATTCACTAAAGATCCGCGTTGCTGCACATGATCTCCCAAAACTGATCTAAGCGCCGATTGTAATAAATGCGTACTTGTATGGTTATTCTGTGTCAGTCTTCTTCTTTGTGGATTGACTTTAGCATCAAAGAAACCTGAAAGATCTTCTGGTAGCTTATCACTGAAGTGAACAACCAGATCGTTTTCCTTCTTTGTATCGTAAATATTGATCTTCTTCTCTCCTTGAACAAGTACACCTTTGTCACCTACCTGCCCACCACTCTCAGCGTAGAAAGGTGTCGTATTAAGAACAAGGTGAAAAACCTCTTTACTCTTCGCTTTGACGGAACGATATTTCACGATTTGACATTCAGCTTCCAATGCGTCATAACCGACAAAAACCGAGTCTTTGGAAAGATCATTTACCCTCACCCAATCACCTGCATCTTGCTGTGCGGCACTTTTTGATCGATTTTTCTGCTGCGCCATTTCTACTTCGAAACCAGACTCATCAACTTTCAACCCGTTTTCTTTAGCAATCAACATCGTCAGATCCAAAGGAAATCCATACGTATCATACAACTCAAACGCTTCTGCTCCTGCAATCTCTTTTTTACCGGAGCTACTTATTACTTCCAATTTTTTCAGTCCGTTTTCAAGTGTTCTTAAAAACGCATTCTCCTCTTCCTTAACTACTTTACTCACGAAGTCTTTTTGCTGGGGTAACTCAGGGAAGACATCTTCAAATTGCTGAGCAACAAGAGGGACCAACTCGTACAGAAAAGGCTCTCTGAAACCCAAAAAGGTGTAGCCATAGCGAACGGCTCTTCTCAATATTCTTCTGATGACATATCCCGCTTTAGCGTTTGATGGTAGCTGCCCATCAGCAATCGTAAAGGATATAGCTCTTATATGATCAGCGATAACCCTAACCGCGATATCATTCTTATTGTCATCTCCGTAGGAAATGCCTGCTTTTTTTGCCACATACTCAATGACCGATGAAAAAACATCTGTATCATAATTAGATTGCTTTGACTGAATAGCCATTGCTAATCTCTCAAAACCCATGCCCGTATCCACATGCTTTTGAGGTAGGTTCTGCAGCGATCCGTTTGCCAATCGGGTAAACTCCATAAACACGAGATTCCATACTTCAACTACCTGCGGATGATCCTGATTGACGAGCAGAGCACCCGATACCTTTTCAATTTCTGACTGAGGCCGTAAGTCTATATGTATCTCAGAACAGGGTCCACATGGCCCAACATCTCCCATTTCCCAGAAGTTGTCTTTTTTGTTTCCTAAAAGAATTCTGTCTGCTGGCAGATGCTTCGCCCAAATATCTTTCGCTTCCGCATCCAGCTCTAGTTCCTCACTTTTATCACCCTCGAATACGGTCGCATACAATCTGTCCTTTGGTAAATCATATACGTCTGTCAATAGCTCCCATGCCCAGTCGATTGCCTCTTGCTTGAAGTAGTCTCCAAATGACCAATTACCCAGCATTTCAAACATGGTATGGTGATAGGTATCAAACCCAACTTCTTCCAAATCGTTGTGCTTGCCAGATACACGCAAACATTTCTGAGTGTCAACAGCGCGCTTGACGCTTGCCTCACGATTACCTAAAAAAAAATCTTTAAACTGATTCATCCCTGCATTAGTAAACATCAATGTGGGATCATTTTGCACAACGATGGGTGCACTGGGTACTATTTTATGACCTTTTTCCTCAAAAAATTGAAGGAATTTTTGTCTAATAACTTTAGCATTCATAGGGCAATTATTGCGCTAAGTTTTAAATATGAAAAATTACTTACTTTTGCCTAGTTAGTTTTTGAATTGGGAAGTGTACACCACCGAGTAACTCTTCAACAAAAACTGGGGTAAAATTACCGCTATTAATACCAATGGCAAGAATAAAATACTATTATGACACGGAATCGTGTCGGTACGAAAGAATAAAGGTTTCGACTTGGGATATGATCTGGAACGCGATGGGATTCCTGATGTTGTCCCTGCTGATGGCCGGTGGATTGGTCTACTGCTACATCATCTATTTTGAATCTCCCGAAGAAGCACAGCTTCGAAAAGAAAATGCAGAACTCGAATTGTATTACGATCTATTAGATCAGGAAATGCAAGAGACACAAGGGATGATGCAAGCGCTTCAAGAAAGAGATGATAATATTTATCGTGTAATTTTTGGAGTCGATCCGATCCCCTCAGAAATCAGAAATGCTGGTGTCGGAGGGACAAACAGATACATGGACTTGTTAGAATCAGATCTCGAGCGCGAAGAAATGATTATTCAAAACCATGAAAAACTCAATCTGCTCAAAAAGAAGATGTACATCCAGACTAAGTCGTATGATGATATCATTGACTTAGCAAAAGATAAAGAAGAGATGCTAGCCTCTCTTCCAGCCATTCAGCCCGTAAGTAACAAAGAACTAAAAAGGCTTTCTTCTGGCTATGGACACAGACTAGATCCAATGCTCAAAACAAGAAGAATGCACTGGGGAGTAGACTTTTCTCTTGATGTAGGTTCACCTGTTTACGCAACTGGAGATGGGAAAATAAAATGGACTAAGTCCAGCATATCAGGATACGGTAAGCAAATTGAATTGGATCATGGTTTTGGTTACAGCTCAAAATATGCGCATTTGGACATGTTTGCTGTCAAAAAAGGTCAGATGGTGAAAAGAGGTGATTTGATTGGCTACTCTGGAAATACCGGAAAATCAACGGCTCCTCACTTACATTATGAAGTGCATCTAAACGGTAAAAAGGTAAACCCTATACATTATTTCAGCAGAGACCTTAGTGCAGAAGAATATGAGGAAATATTACGTTTGGCTTCGGTAGAAAATCAAGCTTTAGGTTCCTACTAATTAAAATAACATCTCTTATTTTTGAGCTTGGTCAACGCCAGGCTTTTTTTATGATCAATAGCAGATTATTTATTTTTGTGTTAGTCATTTCCCTCATTTTTCAGGGTTGTAAAACATCTCGTGTCAGTTCATCTCAGAATCAATCGCTTGATACTCTAGTAGTGTCAGTAGACACCCTGCAACCCACTACAAATCTACCTGCTCCTCCACATTACATCACATCGACTGGAGATACACTTGAGAGTTTAGATATCTCTATACCAATCAAAATTGGACGTGTTAAACAAGACTCTATTCATTTTGCTGCAGTAGGCGATATGATGATGGGAACCAATTTTCCAAATGCAGGTTACCTACCTAATAATAAGGGCTATAACCTCTGGAAAGAAGTCAAGGAAGAATTACAGGACGCGGATGTGACATTTGGAAATCTTGAAGGTGTCATCCTAGACGCTGGTGGACAACAAAAGAAGTGCAATAACCCGAAAGCTTGTTTCCTTTTCAGAACACCCGAATTTTTGGCTTTTCATTATAAACAGGTCGGCTTCGACTTATTAAGTGTAGCAAATAATCATGCCAATGATTTCGGAGAAACGGGACGGCTAACGACACAAAGAATACTAGATAGCTTAGATATCTTGCACGCAGGGTCAGAAAATGTACCCTACCAGATTCTGAGACAAAAAGGATATACAGTTGGTTTTGTAGCCTTTGCCCCTAACAAAGGAACTTTAAGCTTACACGACGAGGTCACGGCCATGGCTATCATCAAGCACATTGACAGCCTGACGGACGTCGTGGTTGTCTCTTTTCATGCAGGAGCTGAAGGTAGCAAAAATCAGCATATCACCCGTAAACGCGAGTTCTACTATGGCGAAGACCGTGGTAATGTATATGAGTTCGCTAGAAAATGTATAGACTCAGGAGCTGACGTACTGTTTGGTCATGGGCCACACGTACCCAGAGCCATTGACTTATACAAGGGTAGGATCGTTGCTTACAGTCTTGGTAATTTTTTAACGTATGGAAGGTTCAATCTTAAGGGTGCAAATGCATACGCTCCCTTGATGCATGTGTACACCGATAACC
>JBLHTU010000135.1:0-10326 GCA_047627515.1 Cyclobacteriaceae bacterium
ATGACATCACTACAAAATCCGCTTTGATTCAGGGCTGGGGTAATGTAGGTGCCACAGCTGCGTTGTACTTGGCGAAATATGGCGTCAAAATCAAGGGTATTATTGACAAGGCAGGTGGAGTTATATCCACGGAAGGTTTGGACTTGGACGAAATTAAAACCTTGTTTTATAACCGCGAAGGAAATCAATTGCGGTCTGACCATTTGATGCATTTCACTAAATGTAATGATGAAATTTGGGACATTGGTGCTGATATTTTTGTGCCTGCTGCTGCCTCTCGTTTAGTCACATCTGACCAAACAACACGAATGATCGCAGCCGGGCTAGAGGTCGTTTCATGTGGCGCAAATGTTCCTTTTGAAGACAAAGAGATTTTTTATGGTCCAATTGCAGAATTAGTAGATCAACGTGTTTCCCTACTTCCTGACTTCATTGCCAACTGTGGTATGGCCAGAGCCTTTGCCTACTTCATGGATCCTAAAAACGACCAGAAAATCACTGACCATGAGATTTTTGTCGATACAAGCAAGACGATTCAAACGGCTTTGAAAAAAATACATGAGAAAAACCCATCAAAGCAACTGATTGCGCAGGCAGCATTTAAAGAAGCTTTAGAAATATTAATTTAGGAAGGGATTTGGTTTTGAGAGTTTGAATTGCTTTTTTAGTAAACGCAGTTCGCTGGTCAAACCTATTGGATGAAGATTTCTCACTACGCATTACTATCTCTGTTACTTTGTTTCGCGGCATTTTCCTCGTTGGGAAGTGACTTGTCAGGAGCAGACGATGTCACGACCAAAAACGCCTCTACATCGGAGGCTTCTGTCGAATCCATAGATGCAGATGGAGGGTCCGATCATTTGTCTCCTGCTGTCTGGAGTGTAATTCCTTTTGTGCTCTTACTACTAATGATAGCAACGGGTCCGTTATTTTACGAGCATTTTTGGCACAAGTCTTACCCCGTAATATCGGTGATCCTGGCGTCGATGGTGGTGGCTTATTACCTCTTTGGTTTGCACAATTCGCATAGCCCAATACACGCCGGAGCGGAATATATCCAATTTATTGCTTTGCTTACTGGACTATTTGTCGCCTCGGGAGGCATTATGATCATCGTGGATAAAGATGCCAAACCCCTGACTAACGTTGCCATTCTTGCCTTAGGAGCGATATTCGCCAACATCATTGGTACTACTGGTGCCTCTAT
The DNA here is from genome assembly GCA_047627515.1 of Cyclobacteriaceae bacterium. GTDB lineage: Bacteria > Bacteroidota > Bacteroidia > Cytophagales > Cyclobacteriaceae > JAYPLE01. The sequence goes on from JBLHTU010000135.1 coordinate 1,208, forward strand.
GTTGCTCATTCGCCCCTTCATTAGATTAAATAGAAATAGGATCAAGCCCTATCACATCATTTTCTTCATCTTCGTAGTCAGTAATATTGGAGGTAGTCTTACGCCCATTGGTGATCCCCCCTTATTTCTTGGGTTTCTAAAGGGAGTTCCTTTCTTCTGGACTTTTACACACAACCTGCTGCCATGGGCATTTGCAGTTACTGTGCTTCTCGTCGTTTTCTTCCTTTTTGACAGAAAGAACAAAACCAACTATGACCTAGATGATGAACCCGTTATACCGACGAATAAGATTGCTTTAAGAGGCTCAAGAAATTTCTGGTGGCTAGCGATTGTTGTAGGAGCTGTATTTTTAGATCCAAACGTTTTTGATTGGGTACCTGGAATTACCTACGAAGGGCAGAAATTCTCGTACATCCGAGAAATCATTATGTTAGGTAGTGCGTACCTATCTTATAAACTTGCTGATAAGCAAGCACTATCGGGCAATGACTTCAATTTTGAACCTATTCGCGAAGTTGCCTTTATTTTCGTTGGGATTTTTGGCACAATGATGCCTGCCTTAGAACTAGTTGGTAATTTTGCCAAATCACCAGAAGGTGCCGCATTGATTACCCACAACACCTTGTATTGGGGAACAGGAATACTTTCCGGTTTCCTTGATAATGCTCCTACTTATATCAATTTCTTAACTGCTGGTATGGCTGCTGATGGCGCTAACATCGGTAAGATTAGCGATGTTGTAGGATATGCCTCGGGAGATTTTCTTAATTCTGTGCTTGAGCTAAAGGCTATCTCTGTTGCTGCTGTATTTTTCGGCGCATTGACCTATATCGGAAATGGTCCTAACTTTATGGTTAAATCGATTGCAGAACAGGTGGGAATCAAAATGCCGTCGTTCTTCGGGTATATCATCCGATACTCGATTCCGATCTTACTTCCTCTATTAATCGTCGTATGGCTGATTTTCTTCGCCTTTCAATAGTACTGACTGTCAGTTAAGATTAAATAACTGCCTATTCAGGCACTTTAGCGCTTCAACTTTATATGAAGAATCGACAAGTATAGAAATATTATTTCTACTTCCTCCGTACGCGATCATTCTCAAAGGAATATTTTCCAATGCTTTGAATATTTCTCGACCGACACCCTGCTTTTCAGCGACCATATCTCCGACAATACAAATAATCGTTTGATTTCTATCTATTTCCACATGGCCATAAGCATTAATCTCTTTCAGAATTTGCGGTAGTTGCTGATCATCGTCTATGGTCAGCGACACTGCTATCTCTGATGTGGTGATCATATCTATCGGAGTCTTGTACTTTTCAAAAACCTCAAATACTTTACGTAAAAAGCCATAGGCCATTATCATGCGTGATGACTTTATCTTGATCGCTGTTATTCCATCTTTAGCGGCAATCGCCTTGACCGCTTTGGGGTTCTGCTCTGAGGTTATTAGGGTTCCTTGTGCTTCAGGGTTCATTGTATTCTTAATCCTTACCGGCACATCGTATTTTTGAGCGGGAATAATACAATTTGGGTGCAGGATTTTCGCCCCAAAATATGCTAGTTCTCCCGCCTCTTCAAATGATAATTCTGAAATAGGTTCTGTGTGATCAACCACCCTCGGGTCATTGTTGTGCATCCCATCAATATCGGTCCAAATTTGTACTTCCTTCACCTTTAAGGCCGCTCCGATCAGCGTGGCGGAATAATCGCTGCCACCTCTTCTTAAGTTATCTATACCCCCGCTAACATTACGACAAATAAACCCTTGCGTCACATATAGATCTGCAGGGTCCTCCTGCATGACGCGATGAAGCTTGTTTCGGATGATCTCAAGGTCTGGTTCGCCCTGTTGATCCAGGTACATAAAGTCCGCGGCGGCGAGCAGCACCGATTTTCTACCTGTCTCTACAAGATAAAGCTGAAATAGATGCGTTGAGATGAGCTCACCCTGTACCACAATCACTTTTTCAATCTGGGCGTAATACGGCTGTGAGACTAGACGGACAAGCTCTTCAAAGTATTTTTCAATAAGCTCTAACCCTTCTCTTTTGCTTTTCGGCGAATGATACAGTGCCTTTACAAAAGGGATGTAGGTAGCCTTCAGCTCAAGCAATGCTGCCATCGCTTCGTTTAGTTCTCCATTTCTATAGTGGGCATTGATCGAGACAAGGGCATTGGTTGTCCCCGAAACAGCAGATAGTACAATGACAACAGGCCCTTTGGCTAGATCCAGCAAACCCGCTACTTGATGCATACGCTCCGGTTTGCCAACGGATGTGCCACCAAACTTCTGTACGATCATTTAGTTAGGCTTTAACGCTAACATGTGAATTGCGCTAGCTGCAGCCTCGTCACCTTTGTTTCCATGCTTACCGCCGGCTCGAGCCATGGCTTGAGACTTTGTATCCGTGGTCAACACACCAAAAATTACAGGCTTATCATATTTCAAATTTACATCTGTGATCCCTGTTGCTACCGCTTGGCAAATGAAATCAAAGTGCCGAGTCTCGCCTTGGATCACGCAGCCTAGAGTCACTACCGCATCGATATCTTGCTGCTTCGCTAACCATTGGGCACCCAAGGTCAGCTCAAAGCTCCCCGGAACCGTCCAACGTACGATATTTTCTCGTAAGACTCCCGCTTCCAAAAAAGTGGAAAGAGCTCCTGCATACAGGGCTTCGGTCACATCAGTATTCCATTCTGCTACTACAATACCGATTTTCTTACTTGCGATATTGCTTACCTTAGGTAGCGATATATCACTTAGGTTTTTTTCTGAACTTGCCATAACATAAAAAAGGGCAAAGTTTGATCAACATTGCCCATTTTACCTCTTTAAGTTGTGTTGATTAATCTACCAGTAATCCTTCGAGCCTGGCTTTTTGCTTCTGAGCCTCTTGGTACGCTGTCGAACCAAAATACTCATTTACTATCTTACCATACGTACTTGCCGCACCTTGTAAATCACCCTTCACTTCTTGTGCTATCGCTAGCTTTGTCAAGTAGACAGGTGTAAAGTCCTTATTCGGTTTGTAAGAAGCTGCTTTGCTGTACCAGCTTACTGCTGACTCAAAATCATCTAATTCCATATAAGCATCTCCCACTAGTGAGTTTGCTCTTGCCTGAACAAGCAGATCCTGTGATGAAAAGCTCTCCAATGGACGGATAGCATTTTCATAATCACCCAGCTTCATATAAGATGCTCCAATGTAGAAGTTCGACAAGTTTGCTGCTTCCGTACCAGAAAAGTAGTCCACTATGTCAAGAAAGCCATAGTTGTTGCCATCGCCGTTAAGCGCTTTGCCTATACTATCCGCATCGAAATAGTAGACGGCTTGGAACATCTCCACTTGCGCCTCACTGTTTCTATTGTTGATGTAGTACTGATAGGCCATGAAGGCTACTACAATTAATGCGAGAACTCCTCCTACACCGAATACTAGACTTTGGTTTTTCTTTTCATTGAAAAACGCTTCAGTTTTTGAGACTAATGCGTCGGGATTCTCTATAAAATCCAGACCTTCATTGCCTTGTTTTTTTTTGGTTTTTGCCATTTTCACCGATTTAGCGGACGCAAAGATAAAATTTATATTGAATACTTGTGATAGTCGATGAGATCATTCGATAATATATGGATACTCATGGTCCATATATACATCAGTATAAGCATCAGAAGCATCAGGATATGGTGAATCCTCAGCAAACTGAACAGCCTCTAATACTTGATCCTTAAGCTTTTTGTCTAAGGTCTTTAGCTCCTCTTCTGTAGCGTACTTATTCTCAAGAATGACTTGACGTACTTGCTCGATGGGGTCACGACCTTTGTACGATTCGAGCTCTTCTTTGGTTCGATACTTAGCAGGATCTGACATTGAATGACCTTTGTATCGATAGGTTCGAAACTCTAGCAGGGTAGGTCCGTCACCTCGTCGGGCTCTTTCAGCAGCTTCTGCCACAGCGTGATGTACGGCTTCTACAGACATGGCATCCACGGCTGCGGAAGGGATATCATATGCTTCCCCTAGGGTATATAACTCGTGCACATTAGAGGTCCGCTCTACAGACGTGCCCATCGCATAGCCATTGTTTTCGATCGCAAAAATAACTGGCGTTTTATAAATCATTGCAAGGTTAAGCGCTTCATGAAAAGCTCCTTGACGAACTGCTCCATCTCCCATGTAGCATATACATAGGTTATCTGTGCCTCTATATTTCTCGGCAAATCCAATTCCAAGTCCTAAAGGAATCTGAGCACCCACAATTCCATGACCTCCCATGAAATTTGCTTCTTTATCAAACATGTGCATCGACCCACCTTTCCCTTTCGATACACCTGTCACTTTTCCATATAGTTCGGCCATGATATATTTTGGGTCTGTTCCCAATGCGAGGGGGTGAGCATGGTCCCTATAAGCTGTAATATATTTATCTCCTTGCTTCAATGCACTAACAGAACCTGCCGCACAAGCTTCTTGGCCAATATAAAGGTGACAAAACCCTCTGATCTTTTGCTGACCATAGAGCTGACCTGCCTTCTCTTCAAATCTCCTCATCATGAGCATATGCTCATGCCAGGACAAGTATTGTTCTTTCGAAAAAGTTACCTTTTTTGACTTAGTTTTTGTTGCCATAATCTTATTCCGCTTTGCTTAGCTTTGTAAGCTTTCAGTGTAAAAGAGTTGCAAAATTAATCCAAAAAGCTCCCCTCTCAAAATAAATGAAACTCAAGGGTTTAAAACTTCAGCACTTTAAAAACTACACGAGCCTTTCGCTGGAAATAGATCATCTCATTACTTTCATCGTAGGATTGAATGGAGCGGGGAAAACAAACCTCCTGGATGCTATCCATTACCTGACATTTACCAAAAGCGCTTTTGCGAATACGGACACAGCCAATATTCAAAAAGAATCGACCTTTTTCCTTATTGAGGGCACAATAGAGGAGGGCGAAGCGACTCAGGATTTACTCTGCTATCATGAGCGAGCCCAGAAAAAAATCCTTAAAAAGAATAAAGTGGCTTACGACAAACTATCAGATCACATAGGATCTGTCCTCGCTGTCATGTCCACTCCCTATGACACAGAAATCATCCGAGGGGCTAGTGAAGTGCGGCGTAAGTGGATCGACGGCTGCTTATCGCAGTTTGAACCAGCCTATCTAACCTCTTTGCTACACTATCAACGACACCTGAAGCAACGAAATAGCTTTCTAAGAAGCCTAGATAACCGCCTTTCGTCTAGTGCAGCTTCTCTGCTAGACACCTACGACGAACAAATTCTCCGGCTATCAAAGCAGATCACCGAACAACGGAAAACCTATCTTGATCAGCTCAACCCTTACTTTCAGAAAAGTCTAAAAGCCTTAGTTGCGGACCATGAGAGCTGTCATATCACTTTGAAAACGCAGGTGTTAGCAGCTGACTTTGAGGAGCATTATCATCAAAATCGCCAAAAAGATCTGCTCATGCAGCGGACCTCCGTCGGTAGTCATAAAGATGATTTCCTATTTATCATTGAAAATGACCCTATCAAGCGCTTTGGATCGCAAGGACAGCAAAAATCTTTCCTGATTGCACTGAAACTTGCTCAGTACCATCATCTTGCTGAAAAAACAGGCAGACAACCAATACTCCTCTTAGATGATGTGTTTGATAAACTGGATGATGAACGTATCGAGCGGCTTGTGCGCATGCTCAGTACGGAGTCAGAATCGTTCCCTACAGGAGGTCAAGTGTTTATAACTGATGCCCGAAAAGAACGAACACAAGCGCTGATAAAAAAGCTCAACGATGTACACCTTATCGAAATCAAAGAAGGTAATTTAGCCAGAAATGAAGCCAGAAAATAGTTTCCATATCAAAGATGCTTTGCAAAAATACTTGCAAGAGGAAAAAATTGATCAGCAGTTTAATGAAAAGAAACTGATCTCGATGTGGAAAGAAATTATGGGAAGTCCAATTGCTAACCGGACCAGTGGGATCTTTATTAAAAACAAGGTGATGTTTGTCAAACTAACGTCCGCGCCACTTAAGCAAGAACTAACACATGCTCGTCAGAAGGTATTGAACTTAATGGAAGAAAAAATGGGTAGCAAGATTGTCGAAGAAGTACGATTTCTCTAAGATCAATTATTTTGACTTTGGTAATGGCGTTTTGTCCCGAAAAGGTATTGTCCAGTACACATAGTAGTTAAAGCCAACGGCCGCGTTTCTGACGGTATTCCCTGAACTTTTGTTCTGTCCGAACCCAGGTATGTCGTACGTCTGCAAGGGACCAAGCTCATCTGATAGGCGCTTCAATGTCCTTAGTCGGATCTGATAACCCATAAACAACTCCTTCCATACACGAACTCGTAGGCCGGTCGTAATTTCAACCCATGAGGCAGTCAATGCCGAATTACTGACAACTGAACTGCCGTCTAGCATATCGATGGACTCGTCAAAACGACTTCGAGCATATCTGAAACCAAAGCTGTAAACGCTCCGATCTGTCAATGCCGTTGTTAAATTCTTATCAATACCAACCCTCCAAAAAGAACCTTGTGATTGATAATTATAATTTTCTCCTCTACGTATGGTTGCCTGACCAAAACTCCCCACCACAAAAAATCGATCAAAATCAACTTCTGCAATCCCTTGAAAACCTGAACGGTCTGGATTTACCAATGAATTAGCCTGATTGGCAAGGTCATAGCCAATACGAATCATCGAGGGCTTCCAATCTCTTGGCTTCTTCACTTTCGTTTCTTTGCTAGAAATAGAGGCTGACGTTGAGTCTAGAGGCTGAGTGACAGGCGTCTCGTTGACCTGAGCCATCGAGTAGACTCCTAACAAACATCCAATCACACTAAAGATATATCTGTACATCTCCTTGCGTATTTTGAAATAACAACTCAGTATGGATAATCGCCAATGAATCGAAAGTTGTGGATATCGTGTCTAGGTTGCTAATGGCCAGGACAGGGTCACAATCGATATCAAATATTTGAATTTGAGTATCGTAAATAAAGGCGACTGAATAATCTACAGAGTCCGTATAGAAATCCAATCGGTATACGTCCAACTCTTGAGATAAAAATGGGCTAAAAAAGGTCAACGTACTAGTGTCTCCTTCAAATCTTCCTGACTGATTAAGAGTGATCGAATCAAATTTTACCGCTTCTTCTGAGATAAAAGAAATATTGATATACGCCCTGCTAGCGACCGTAATGCAGTCTTCAACCGTGGTACAGGCAGAAAAACTCAACAGAAAAAGAAACACAAAAAAAGTCTTGATGGTCATGAGCGCACAAAAATATGTAAGGCTGATCAATGAGGAACGATTCAAGGCGCTCATTTGTATTAGCTTTGCATCAAAATTATTAGTCTTGAAGACAAAGTACAACAAAAAGAACAAAGTCAATATCGTCACTCTTGGTTGCAGTAAAAACCTCGTAGACTCTGAGGTAATCCTTACACAGCTGAGAGGTAATGAGATCACTGCGACGCACGAAGCAAAAGAAGATGATGCAAATATTGTGATCATTAATACGTGCGGGTTCATTGACAACGCCAAACAAGAATCGATTGACACGATCCTTCGCTATGCAGATGCCAAAGCGGATGGGGAAATAGAAAAAGTATACGTAACAGGTTGTCTGTCCCAGCGATACAGGGATGACCTTAAAAACGAAATACCAGAGGTAGATGCTTGGTTTGGCACAATGGAGCTGCCTATGCTGCTCAAAAAGTTTAATGCTACCTACAAACACGAACTCCTCGGCGAACGTATCACAACGACAGATCAGCACTACGCTTACATGAAAATATCTGAGGGTTGCGACAGACCTTGTTCGTTCTGCGCAATTCCTTTAATGCGTGGGAAGCATGTGTCCCGTCCAATGGATCAGCTGGTTCAAGAAGCAAAGTCTCTCGTAAGTAGAGGGACGAAAGAAATTTTGCTGATTGCGCAAGATTCTACGTATTACGGCCTAGATATTTACAAAGACAGAAAACTAGCCGAACTACTTGACAGGTTATCAGATGTCGAAGGACTGGAGTGGATTAGGCTGCACTATGCCTTCCCGACCGGTTTCCCGCTAGACATCCTCGACATCATGGCTAGTAAACCGAATATTTGTAACTATTTAGACATCCCACTCCAGCATGGTGCCACCGATATGCTAAAGATCATGCGACGAGGTACTACGAGAGAAAAAACGGAGCAATTACTTGACACCATCCGAACAAAAGTGCCGGATATCGCGATTAGAACAACTTTGATCGCCGGTCATCCTGGAGAAACCGAAGCTCATTTCGAAGAAATGATGAGTTTCGTTGAAAAATCGCGGTTCGAAAGACTTGGTATTTTTACCTATTCTCATGAGGAGCAAACCCATGCTTTCAGCCTTCCAGATGATATCCCACAGGAAGTGAAGGAAGATAGAGCCAATCAAGTCATGGGACTGCAGCAAGAAATCTCCTCAGAAATCAATTCGCAGAAAATTGGAAAGGAATTCAAAGTGCTAATTGACAGAGTGGAAGGAGGTAACTTTATAGGTAGAACCGAATATGATTCCCCTGAAGTCGATAATGAAGTAATTATCGATGCCTCAAAACATTATCTACGTCAAGGTGATTTCGCTACTATTAAAATCACGGATGCCTCTGAATTCGATCTCTTTGGAGAACCCGTTTAAGCCATACAATGAAGACAACCAAAACTAAACTGAAAGACGTTGGTGCCTTTTCAGAGGTTTTTTTAAGATACCTCGATCATGATGAGGCACTTAAACCATTCTATCGATTTGAGCCTACTACTAAAGGACTAAAAGAAGCCGTTTCCCAACGAAAATTCAGTTTAGAAAGCAGGTTAGCGCTCTATGAAACCCTTATGGAGCAATACGGCCCATTAGAGCGAAAGCAAGCCAGTTTTGACAACCTGATCTCGCTCAAGGAAGAAAACACTTTCACTGTAACGACGGGACACCAACTGAATATTTTCACGGGCCCTCTGTATGTTATATATAAGATAATAAGTACAATCAATCTTGCCAAAAAGCTACAGAAACAGTTCCCTGACAAGCATTTTGTGCCTGTTTACTGGATGGCGACAGAGGACCATGATTTTGA
>JBLHTU010000136.1:0-10143 GCA_047627515.1 Cyclobacteriaceae bacterium
CTGGTTGACCGATGATATGCCTTTGGATCAGCAGTTTGTGTACTACTTGTTGGCGGCAAAACAGGTCGTTGTGGTGCCGATATCCTCTTTTTGTTCCGATTTGATGGGTTTCAGGATGACACTACTGGAAGAGGATAGCAATGATCGACTAGAGATTTATAAGCGAATAAGAGAAGGGATCATGGAATATTGCACATCGTAGTCAATAGATTGTCGGCAAATGCCACTTTTTAATTACGCTAAGGATTCTAAAGACAATGATGAAGGCAGTGCTAATAACGAGCACTAAGTTATCATCGAAGTGAAGTGAAAGTAAGATGACATAAAGAGCTCCACCAGCAATGCAAACCAATGCATAGATCTCTTTTTGAAATATCAAAGGAATCTCGTTGCAGACGATGTCACGAATCACGCCGCCGAAAACAGCTGAGACCATGCCCATCATGATGGCGATAATGGGGTCGATCCCGACATTTAGAGATTTTTGTAGGCCCAATACGGTAAAGACCGCTATCCCTATGGTATCAAATAGGAAGAGTGTTTTTCTCAAACGCATTACATACGTCCGAAATGCAAGTGCGAAGAGAATACCAATGAAGATCACCAGAAGATAGACCGTATTGGTCATCCATGCAACGGGTGTACTTCCTATCAGGATATCTCTCAATGTGCCACCACCCAATGCGGTAATAAATGCAACGGCAGAAATTCCGAATAAGTCGAGCTTTTTGTCATAGGCAGTCAATGCACCAGAGATGGCAAAAACGCCTGTACCAACTAAATCAAGTAATGAGAGAATATTCATTCCTTCCCCCAGATCCTTGTATTAAGGTTGAGATCTTCTACGATTCCAGTACAAAGTTTAAGTTCTTCGTAGGTCTCTTTCACCTCTTCGGCCACCGATTTTCGAAAATCGTATTCAAAGAAATTATGTTTCCAATCTACAGCTAGGTACATTTTTTCACTTTTGAACATTATGGAAATTTTACAAGAAGCGGAAGCAGAAAGTTTGTGGTACAAGTCGACCATCCGCTGCATCATAGATGGGCTTAGCAAGTATCTTGCTTCTACCTGATCACTGCCATAGACCGCAAAGAGCTTTTCGAACTCGGGGTTTTCTAATGCAACAATTCGGTTGCCATCTCTGGATTTGGACTGAAATTTTTTGGCCAGCCATTTCCAGCCGGATCTCTCTGCCCAGTCAGGTAATATGACGGTTTCTCCTTTAAAAGATTTATGAAAATCTGCTTCTAGTACCAGTCCTTTAAACAATTGCTCCACAGTTGTCCGAGTTTTACCATTAGAGTCGACATGAGTGGTCTTTTTTTCTGCCAGTAGTTCGCAGAATTTTATGTCTGTAGCGCCCATTCTGCCCGAAAAAGAGTCCTCCGATCTGCCTTGATTAGGTTGGGTATTTAGAAGGCCGATGTCGTATAAAAAAGAATAGCTCCAACCTCCCGTTGGTTGGTACTCGATACTGGAATCAATCTGCTTGGCCAGCTGACTCACTACTTTTTCTTTGAATAGCTTTTTGAACTTCCGCTTGGGAGCTTCTGCTATAAAAAACATAATAATGCCAGCGATCACGAAAACTACCGCAGCAAGTAAATTGTCAGTAAAGAAGAGCACCGTAGCAAAAACTATTAGGATCACTCCAATCAGGCGGGGCGTCTTGATTTTTTTCTTGATTTTAAGGCGTTCTGCTTCAAAGTCTGCTAAAATATGTGCGATGTCCGACATTAGGCTAATAGATCACCTACGTTGACATTTTGACGCTCCGCTTCCATAGCCTCGAAACTTGCTTTACGGCTCATATTCCTCATGCCAGCAATGATGCTGCTTGGAAACATCTCGACCTTATTGTTGTAGTCATTGACAGATGCATTGAATGATCTACGTGCCGCTGAAATTTGCTCTTCGGTTTCGTTCAGAGAGGCTTGCAACTGAAGGTAATTTTTGTCTGACTTCAGCTCAGGGTAGGCTTCCATAGAAACTCTTAGTTGCCCGAGCATTCCTGTCAGTTGGTTCTCAATGCCTATTTTTTCATTAGAGGTACTTGCCCCCATTGCCTGGCTTCTAAGTGCTGTGATATTGCTCAGAAGTTCTTTTTCATGTTTGGCAAAGGACTTGACACTTGATACCAGGTTTGGGATCAAATCGTGTCGTTTTTTAAGCATGACATCGATACTGGCAAAAGCATTTTCAACTTGGTTTCTTTTGCCGATCAGGCTATTGATAGTGGTAACAGCCCAAAGAATGGTAATAAAAGCGATGCTTCCTGCGATAATAAGTCCTGTCATAGTTTTGGTTTTGGTTTATAAATTGTGACAATTTTCACATTTCTAACGAAACGTGCAAGTAGAATTACTCTTCTATGTAGAATCCTAGATGCGGTCGAACAGTGAGGACTGGTTGACTTTTCAACTTAGTTGACTTGAAGGGGCTTTCTGAGCTTTGTATGGTTTGCCACTTTTCCATAACTTGTATAAAAAACATTGACCCCTATGAAGTACATATTAGCTTTCTCCTGCTTGATGATTGGATTTTTTTCTTTCAGTCAGAAAAAGCGTAACTCCGCTACTGAGGTGGCGAAAACCCCGCTAGAAGAACTAGCTATCGATGGCTTAAAATTTAGAAATGTTGGACCTGCCATTACCTCGGGTCGGATTTCAGATTTTGCTGTTGACCCTCAAAACTCCAAAAACTACTACGTGGCAACCTCGGCTGGTGGTGTGTGGAAAACCACAAATGGAGGGACGACTTACCAACCAATTTTTGATAGTCAAGGTAGTTACTCGATAGGCGTTGTGACCATTGATCCTAGCAACCCTAATGTGATCTGGGTAGGGACAGGGGAAAATAACAATCAACGAAGTGTATCCTACGGCGATGGTATTTACAAATCAGAAGACGGAGGCGCCTCATGGAAAAATATGGGACTGAAAAATTCAGAGCATATCGGCTCTGTCATCATAGATCCAGAGAATTCTAATCGGATATACGTTGCGGCCATAGGGCCTTTGTGGAGTGCTGGAGGTGACCGTGGATTTTACCTGTCTGAGGACGGTGGGCAGACATGGAGCAAAACACTAGAGGTCGATGAGCATACAGGTGTAAATGAGGTCGTAATGCATCCTGATAATCCAAATATCCTATATGCTTCTACCCTGCAAAGAAGGCGGCATGTATTCACCTATATCGGAGGCGGTCCAGGATCATCCATCTATAGGAGTGTAGATAAAGGGCGTACATGGACGGAGATAAAGAACGGCCTTCCTGAAGTGGACTTAGGTCGTATTGGACTGGCGATTGCACCCTCCGATGCCGAGACAGTTTATGCGATTGTAGAAGCAGCTCAAAGCAAAGGCGGATTCTATAGCTCTACCGATCGTGGCGCGAGCTGGGAGAAGAGAGGTAGCTATAGCTCAAGTGGCAATTACTATCAAGAGATCGTAGTAGATCCACTAGACCCAGAAACAATATACGCGATGGATACTTGGCTACAGGTGTCCAAAGACGGAGGAAAAACTTTCAGTGTGCTAGGGGAAGATACCAAGCATGTAGATAACCATTGTATGTGGATTGACCCGAGTGATACAGATCATTTTTTGGTGGGTTGTGATGGTGGTATTTACGAAAGTTATGATGCCGCAGCTACGTGGCTCTTTAAGCCTAACCTTCCAATTACTCAATTTTATAAGGTCGCCTTGGATAATGAAGCGCCTTTTTACAATATCTATGGAGGGACACAGGACAACTTCAGTATGGGAGGTCCTTCACGGACGACTTCGAACAATGGGATCGCTAATAGTGATTGGTACATGACCCATGGGGGAGATGGATTTGAGTCTCAGGTGGATCCATCCAATCCTAATATTGTCTATGCGCAGTCACAGTATGGGTTTCTGGTCAGATATGATCGCCTAAGCGGCGAAGAGGTTGGTATTAAGCCTCAAGCCAGAAAGGATGAGATTGCTTATCGATGGAACTGGGATGCTCCTTTGCACATCAGTGCGCATAAGCCAGAGCGTATTTATTTCTCAGCTAATAAAGTATTCAAAAGTGATGACAGAGGAAATAGCTGGCAAGTGATCAGCGATGATCTGTCAAGACAGGTTAACCGTAATGAACTAGAGGTCATGGGACAGGTCTGGGGCATAGATGCAATTATGAAAAACTCGAGCACCTCGCCTTATGGAACCATTGTCGCCTTTCACGAATCACCACTTGATGAGAATCTGCTAGTTGTGGGAACAGATGATGGACTCATACAGGTAACAACGGATGGCGGTCAAAATTGGAGAAAGTCAGAAAGCTTTCCGGGTGTACCTACACGCTCTTATGTAAATGCAGTGCTAACATCTTCCCATGATGAAAATGTAATTTATGCAGTCTTTAATCATCATAAATACGGAGACTTTAAGCCTTACGTATACAAAAGCGCAGACAAGGGATCTTCCTGGACTAGAATAAGTAACAATCTCCCAGATCGAGGATCAGTCTATGCGATTGCTGAAGATCATAAAACGCCAGACTTACTCTTCGTTGGGACAGAATTCGGTGCTTTCTTTTCGCCTAATAGTGGACAGGAATGGAAACAGCTGAAAAGTGGTTTACCTACCATTGCAGTTCGAGACCTCGCTATTCATCCTCGCGAAGATGACCTTGTGTTAGCTACTTTTGGTCGAGGGTTCTATGTGCTGGACGATTACAGCAGTTTACGTACCATTGTTTCAGAGGCGAGCAATCAAGCGTCTCTTTTCTCAGTCAGAGACCCATGGTTATACATAGAAAAGTATCCTTTAGGCTTGCCAGCAAAATCCTTCCAAGGTGACAGTTACTATCAGGGGGATAATCTTGGGCCGGTAGCCATGTTCACGTATTTTCTTAAAGAGGCCCCTTCTTCCAAGCAGGACGAGAGAAGAGAAAAGGAAAAAGACAGCAAAAACGATAGCTATCCAACCTACGATCAGCTGAAGGTGGAGCGGAGCGAAATTGAACCACACCTGATATTCACTGTCAAAGATGTCGATGGCAATACCGTTCGTAAGCTTTCTACGGCCCCCTCCAAAGGGTTGAATCGAATGACCTGGGACATGCGCTATGGTTATGATGATCCGATTAATCTTGGGGGTCCTTCTTTTTACAATCCTTTCGCCGGTAAGACAGAAGGTATTTTGGTTTCTCCGGGAGAATACAGCGTATCGATGAGTTTGTATCAGCTAGGGTCATTTACTGAGGTAGGAAATGCAGTGTCTTTTACAGTGAAGGCTCTTGATAACTCGGTGTTGGCGGCTACCAACCGTACGGAAAAAACTGAGTTTCAACGAATGGTCTCAGAATTGGCTCGACAAGTATCATCTACTCAGCGACGCATGTCAGAATTGGATGATCAGCTAAAGCATGTGGAAAAGGCAATTCTATTAACAGAAGCCGATCAAGCATCTCTTTTTAGTAGCTATGAGTCTATCAAAAACCGGTTGACTGATTTAGGCTACGCCTTGAATGGTGATCCTGTGGCGGGCACCTTAGATATTGAGAAAAAACCTACTGTGGGTGATCGTATTGGTTTGTTAAACTACGAGCAATTCAATACGACGACGTCACCAACACAAACACACAGAGATGTTTATCAGATAACAGTGGATGAGTTTGGTCCCATGAAAGCGTCTTTGAAGGAGATACTTGGACAGTTTGAAGGTCTTCAAAATCAGCTAGAAGCAGCGGGTGCACCATACACACCTTATCGAATAAAGAACTAGAGCTTGATAACTGAAATTTTTAAAATAGCTCTGGTTCTACCGGAGCTATTTTTATTTTAGGGCTTCTCAGGTGGGTCAATGAAACTCAGATTTCGTTTCAATCCTTCAAACTTTGTTCGCTTCACAGCAGATTTTTTAAATATTTTCTGAAAAACCTCTTTTGTAAGCTCCTTCCATTCTTTCTTAGACAGATCTTCCCAGCCTTGAGGGTTAAATTTTTGCTCTTGATGTGGCTTAGCAAAACGATTCCAAGGGCAGACATCTTGGCAAATGTCACAGCCAAATGCCCATCCTTCCATTTGATCCTTGTACTGCAAGGGAATTGCCTCTTTTAGTTCGATAGTCAAGTAAGAAATACACTTGCTACCGTCTACGACATATGGCTCAGGGATGGCGTTTGTCGGGCAAGCATCCTGGCAAGCTGTGCAGGTACCACAGTAATCTTTGATAGGTCCATCAGGCTCCAGTTCGAGGTCTAGGATCAATTCTGCTAGAAAAAAGAAACTACCCATCTCTCGATTAAGGAGGAGCGAGTTTTTGCCAACCCACCCAAGACCGGCTTTGGCTGCCCAAGCTCGTTCATGCACGGGTGCCGAGTCCACGAAAACGCGACCTTCTACAGCGCCGATTTCAGTCTCAAGTCGCTGCATAAACTCTTTGAGCTTATCCTTGATGACGAAATGATAGTCTTGACCGTACGCGTACTTGGCAATCTTAGGGAGCACGGTGGCTTGATGCGTTTTTTCGGGGTAGTAGTTGTAGACCAAGGAAATGACCGACTTGGCACCAGGCACCAGGAGAGTTGGATCCAGGCGCATGTCAAAATGATTGTCCAGATAGGACATCTTGCCCTGGTAGCCACGCTTGAGCCATTCTTCCAGCTTAGGCGCTTCCTCTTCCAGTTTCTCAGCTTTGGCAATACCACAGTATGAAAAGCCAAGAGAGGAGGCGATTGATTTTACTATTGCTGTTTGCTTTGACTTCAAGTGGACCACTTTTCAAAGATAATCAGGTCGGGAAGGATTATACTTTGGCAGACACGAAACAACTAATTTTAATTGTTGCGCTTGTTTCATCCAATTAGCAGCGAAAGTAACAGAGTGGTGGTGGTAGGAATAATCAGGTACTCCTGATATCAACAAAAGGACTATCGCTATCTGTTTTCTAGACGCGCTTTATTGCCGTTGGCTGTGTGTTTTTCTACAGTGCAGCCAATTACCTTTAGCATTAGACAGCCTAGGGTTTGCTCAGTTGATTAGTGCTTGGATTCGGGCAAAGCATTATCTATTCAAAGAGTGTGCCTAGCGCCTGAGGAGGAATGATGCCAAGGTGCCGAAAAGCGGCCTCCGTTGCCATTCGACCTCTTGCCGTACGTTTGATAAATCCTTCCATGATCAGAAAGGGCTCGTACACTTCTTCGATGGTTTCGGATTCTTCACCACAGGCAGTAGCGATGGTAGATAAGCCAACCGGCCCTCCTTTAAATTTCTCGATGATGGTCCTCAAGATGCGATTATCCATTTCATCCAGACCATGATCATCTACATTGAGGGCCTTCAATGCGATCTGTGCGATTTCAAGGTTAATTACACCGTCACCCTTAATCTGCGCAAAATCTCTTGTCCGTCTTAGTAGGTTGTTGGCAATCCGTGGGGTCCCGCGACTTCTTCTAGCTATCTCATAGGCAGCTTCTTCGTCGATTGGACTATCCAGTATATCTGCAGACCGACCGACAATACCGGTCAAGAGTTTTGCGTCGTAGTATTCCAGTCGGGCATTGATGCCAAATCGGGCACGAAGCGGAGCGGTAAGCAACCCCGACCTAGTCGTGGCGCCTATTAATGTAAAAGGATTGAGACCTATCTGCACGCTTCGTGCGTTAGGTCCACTATCCAGCATGATGTCAATTTTGTAATCTTCCATGGCGGAGTACAAGTATTCCTCCACGACGGGGTTAAGTCGGTGAATTTCGTCGATAAAAAGGACGTCGTGCTCTTCCAGGTTAGTAAGTAAACCAGCTAGTTCACTTGCTTTGTCTAGCACTGGGCCTGAGGTTATTCTGAGACTAGAGCCTAGCTCATTGGCGATGATGTGAGAAAGGGTGGTTTTGCCGAGACCAGGAGGTCCATGGAGTAGGACGTGGTCCAGCGGTTCAGTTCGCTGCTTGGCAGCTTGCACAAAGATTTTGAGATTTTCTACAGTTTTAGCTTGACCCGCAAAATCCTCAAAACTGAGGGGTCTGAGTGCCCTTTCTATCTCTTTTTCTCCACCGGTGAGGTCTTCGCCGTCACCCTGTAAGTAGTCTTCTCTCATCTATAAACAAATATAGCAGAATGAACTTTCTAATCCTTCTTGCACTAATATTGCATAAACAAAAAAGATCGATTTTTCAGTGAACCCAGATTTTAAAAAAAGGCTACCCCGAATCTTCTTTTTTCTCGCAGCGATCTTATTGATGGTCAAGGTAATCCGTAACAAAGACGCAGCGATTATCACGAATGAAATTAGTGGTCAAACGATGGGGACCATTCCTTACTCAATCAAATATAAAACCGATGGTGCGGTAGACTTCAAAGACAATGTGGACTCATTGCTCCTCGCCTTCAATCAGTCTTTGTCGACTTATATTCCCGATTCCGAAATTTCCCGATTCAATGCTTACGATACCCTAGTCTATGAGAACAGCATGTTTCTCGAGGTGCTACAAGCGAGCAAGCAAGTGTATGAAAAAACGGAGGCTGCCTTTGATCCGACAGTTGGTCCGTTGATCAATGCTTGGGGTTTTGGTCCAGATCAAGGAACTGGTGTACTTTCGGAATTAACGGTGGATTCATTACTCAGATTTGTATCGTTCAGTAGTATCAACTTCAATACCTCTTTTGCGGCGAAGCCAGCAGGTGTCTATCTTGATTTTAGTGCGATAGCCAAAGGTTACGCGATCGATCTAGTTGCTGGTTTTCTTGAAAGCCGAGGCGTGACAGAGTATATGGTGGAGATCGGTGGAGAAGTGGCTGTGAAAGGAACCAACAGCAAAAAGGAAACATGGGCCATAGGAATCGAAGATCCTCTGGTTGCGCGAGATGAGCAAAAGCTGCTTGCAATCTCACGCGTGCCGGACAGGGCATTGGCGACCTCAGGAAACTACCGAAACTATTTTGAGCAGGACGGCAAACTGTACGCACATATTATTGACCCTCGTACCGGATATACAGCCGCTGATTCGATTCTTAGCGCGACTGTATTTGCGCCTACATGCATGATTGCTGATGCTTATGCAACAGCTTTTATGGTGATGGGTGTTCAGGATGCTTTAACCTTGGCGGAAAGCGACCCTACTTTAGATGCTTTGCTGATTTATCGGTCGGGAGACAGTGTAGCCATCACGATGACCGACCCTATTTTGAAGCAGATTACTATAATGGCTGATTATAAATAATGAATCAAATCGCTGAAATTGCTGTTTGCTGCCTGATGATTATAAAACGAATCTCTAGTTGATACTCACTATATCCATATTGATATTAGGCGCTTTAGGGGGAGGACTCTCTGTTTATCTGCTAGGTTACCAATACAAATCGATACGTCTACCGTTGATCTTTGCGGGATCCTATCTGTTCAGCATCACGATCATTCATATCCTCCCTGAGCTTTTTAGCTTGACGCAAAAACCTTTTGAAGTAGGCTTATACCTGCTAATGGGCTTTTACTTTCAGTCATTCTTGGAGTACTTCACACAAGGTGTAGAGCATGGTCACTACCATGCCGGAGAGCAAAAGCGATCAAACTTATACTTGATCATTGCCCTGGTTTTGCATTCGATTCTGGAAGGATCACTGCTGACGCATGAGTCTCCTTTTCATGGTCAGAATGAATCTTATTCCTTGCTAGTAGGTATTGTCTTGCACAAGGCACCTGCAGCTTACGCCCTGATGGCAATATGCAAATCCAATAGAACTTTTGATTGGAAGCAAGGCCTGATATTGGCCGTATTTGCCTTGGCATCTCCAGTGGGTATGCTGACCTCATCTATGGTGTCTCTTTCTACTGAGTGGTTCATCTTCCTGTATGCCTTTGTAAGTGGTAATTTTCTACATATCTCCACGACCATATTTGTGGAGACGAGTCCAGATCATGCACCGAAGTTTAATCGAATTGCAGTTAGTCTACTGGGCGCGTCGATCGCGGTAGCATCCGAGTTCTTATTTTAACACAGAGCCAGGGATCTGTGAAGCAAGCGTAAACCAGTTATTTTCAGCGCAAATTCTTCTTTTGAACTTTTTGTAATGATCAGAGAGTCGGGTGACTATTTGCCTTATCCTTTCGGAAGAACCTTAGGCAGATTAAATGATCAGCGTTTAGTGATGACAGCTGTTGAAAATAT
>JBLHTU010000137.1:0-10129 GCA_047627515.1 Cyclobacteriaceae bacterium
GATGCTAGCTATACAGATGGTATACTGGAGGTTTTAGTGCCTAAGGATGAAAAAAAAGAAAACAAGAGACTAGTCAATATAAAATAGGTTGGTTGTTTGAGTTTTGAAGTGAAGGCAGGCTTGAGAGCGTCTGCCTTCATTGTTAAATCATGTTAAGTAACAAAAATGTTAAATCAATCGCGGGCCTTTCCCGTTTGTATTTTTGAACCATTTACTATTTTACTGAACATATGGATACTAGAAAATTAATAGTTGCTATGACTTTCTCTTCGGTACTGGGAGGTGTGATAGCGATCGGTGGCTATTCGCTTATCGCAGACAAGGAGCAAGCGATGCCTGTACAGGTTGCTCAATCGGGTGAGGTGAGCTTTACCAATATGGTCTTGGATACGACTAATTATGTGGTACCAGAAGGGCTAAATTTTGTCTACGCTGCAAATAGTGCGACCAATACTGTCGTGCATGTAAGAACCATCTATGACGGATCAGAACAGGAAGGCAGTGCCGACTTTGAGGGTATGCTGAGAGAGTATTTTGGTGATGACCCGAGACAAGGTCGTCGTCCTTCTCGTGGGTCTGGTTCGGGGGTGATCATTTCCGATCAAGGACATATTGTGACTAATCACCACGTCGTAGACGGTGCTTCCTCCATAGAAATCATGCTCAATGATAATAGCACATATGAGGCAAAGATTATTGGGCTAGATCCGACAACTGACTTAGCCGTGCTCAAAGTGGAAGGAGCATCGTTCGTCCCTATGAAATGGGGTAATTCGGATCAGCTTCAGCTAGGTGAATGGGTGCTTGCAGTAGGTAATCCGTTCGAGTTTAGATCGACTGTCACAGCCGGAATCGTCAGTGCGAAAGCAAGAAATATCGGAATTCTAGCAAGACAGAACATGGGAACCAGTTTACAAATTGAATCATTTATCCAAACTGATGCCGCAGTTAATCCGGGCAATAGTGGTGGCGCTTTGGTCAATCTAAGAGGAGAGCTAGTTGGGATTAATACGGCAATCATCTCTCCAACTGGGGCATTTGCTGGCTACTCGTTTGCGGTCCCTGTAAGCCTTGTGAAGAAGGTGAGCGACGACTTGATACAATATGGGACTGTTCAGAGAGCATTACTTGGTATTCGCATCAGAGATGTAAATGCGGAACTTGCCGACGAGGAAGATTTAGGAACGCTCAGAGGGATTTATATAGAGAGCATAATTGATGGTTCTGCAGCGGATGGTGTAAGTATGGAGTCTGGAGATGTGATCGTGGCCCTTGATGGCAACACAGTTAATAGCGTCTCGCAGTTACAAGAAAAAGTGGCATTAAAGAGACCTGGAGAATCTGTGGATGTGACTTACTTACGGGATGGTAAGAAAAGGGAAGTAAGTATTATCCTAAAAAATGAATCAGGCACTACCGATCTGATTGCGTCAGTAAAGGATGAATTCGAGCTTTCTGGTGCAATTTTCAGAGAAGTCAGTGATGAAACAATTGAGCGATTAAGGTTGGATGGGGGCGTAGAAGTGGCGTCACTGCAAAGTGGAAAATGGAGAGAAGCCGGGATTAAAAAAGGGTTTATTATCACTCGAGTAGACAAAAATGATATAGATGATTTACAAGATTTTTCAGAATATCTAAACAAGGTCAAGGGCGAGGGTATCCTGATAGAAGGTATGTACGGCGACGGCGAAAAGGCATATTATGGGATAGGCTGGTAACACGCATAAAAACATATTGTAGAAGCCACTCAGATATCTGAGTGGCTTTTTTGTTGTGGGTCTTTGCGGAAAGTTTAGCTTTGCATTTTCAAATAAACAAATACCTCATCATCATGACAGATACCTCATTTTTAGCTGAACTTGGACTAGAACAAAACAGTCAAGGAGCAGCCATCGGCAGTCGATGGATTGAAACAACCGGAAGCACGATTACATCCTACTCTCCTGTAGATGGGAAAGCAATAGGTAATGTGACTTTAGCAACAACCGCTGAATATGATCAAGTGGTAGATGCAGCAGCTGAAGCATTCAAAGAATGGAGGCTTGTGCCGGCACCGCTCAGAGGCGAAATCGTTCGCCAAATTGGCAATGCCTTACGAGAGAAGAAGGATGCCCTAGGAAAGCTAGTTTCATATGAAATGGGTAAATCTCTTCAAGAGGGACGTGGAGAAGTCCAGGAAATGATTGATATCTGTGATTTTGCTGTCGGTTTATCACGACAACTTTACGGACTGACCATGCATAGTGAAAGACCTTCGCATCGTATGTATGAGCAATGGCATCCCATTGGAGTAGTGGGCGTCATATCTGCATTTAATTTTCCAGTAGCGGTTTGGGCATGGAATAGTATGATTGCTTGGGTTTGTGGTGACACCTGCGTTTGGAAACCAAGCGAGAAGGTTCCTTTGTCAGCGATAGCTTGTCAGAAAATTGTTCAAGAGGTATTTGCTGCCAATGATGTACCTGAGGCAATCTGTGGATTGGTGATCGGAGATGCAGAGGTTGGTAAGAGAATGGCGGATGACAAACGGGTTCCTCTAGTGTCGGCAACAGGTTCGATCCGGATGGGTAAATCAGTTGCAGCTTCAGTTGGTAAAAGACTAGGAAAGTCGATTTTAGAGCTGGGCGGAAATAATGCCATGATCATTACCGAAAATGCAGATCTAAACATTGTGATTCCAGGCGCAGTATTTGGCGCAGTGGGTACTGCAGGACAAAGATGTACTTCTACCAGAAGATTAATTGTGCATGAGAGCATTTATGATACACTAAAAGAAAAACTTCAGCATGCTTACGGTCAATTGAAGATCGGGAGTCCATTGGATGAAACCAAGCACGTAGGGCCACTTATTGATCAAGATGCTGTTAGAACGTACGAACAAGCAATTGAGACTGTCAAAAGCCAAGGGGGCAAGGAAGTAGTGGCAGGTGGTGTTTTAAAAGGTGCGGAGTATGAGTCAGGATGCTATGTCAAGCCTTGCATCTTTGAAATGGAGAAACATTATCCGATGATCTGCGAAGAGACCTTTGCTCCCATCGTTTATCTTTTAAAGTATAGTAGTTTGGACGAGGCAATTGCCATTCAAAATGACGTGCCTCAAGGCTTGTCGTCTGCGATAATGACTACAGATATTCGCCAAGCAGAATTGTTCTTATCCACAGCGGGATCTGATTGTGGGATAGCAAATGTGAATATTGGTACCTCAGGCGCTGAGATAGGGGGTGCTTTTGGAGGTGAAAAAGAGACCGGAGGAGGTCGAGAATCAGGGTCTGATGCATGGAAAGCCTACATGAGAAGACAAACTAATACTATCAATTACTCCACTGAACTTCCTCTTGCTCAAGGGATCAAGTTTGATCTCTAAGAAATTAGGACTCAATTAAAAAGAGGGTGACTGTTGGGTCACCCTCTTTTTTTATTTCTCTTCGATAGTACCATCGACGTATTGTGCAAATCTGCCTTTTTCTGGGGCATGCGTATATTCCACTTTCGGCCATGGCCAACCGCCAAATTGTGTTCTCTGGTATTCACTAAATGCCTCTTGTATTTCGGCTTGGGTATTCATTACAAACGGACCGTATTGAGCTACAGGTTCGTTAAGTGGCCTTCCCTGAAGGACAAGTAAATAGCTCTTTTCGTCACCGTTTTCGATCTTTAACTCTTCAGCAGCATCCACTACAACTCTATTAGAGCTGCTGATCGTTTCGCCATTGATTTGGAGGCTTGATCCTCGATAGTAGTACAGATTTCGGTTGATCTCTGAGAAGGCTGCGGGTAGAATTAATTGCGCTTTTGCATCTAATTCGATCAACCATATACCTACGTGATTATCAGGGTCTGCTGCCCAAGATTCGGGACTGGGAGCAAGCGCATTGATCCCTTCGAAGGTACCTGCAATCACCTTTAGCTGCGACTTATAACCATTATTATCTTCTGATGCAACGATAGGTATATCTTCATGCCACATCATTCCGTAGTATGGCTCTACCATTTTGCTTCGCTTTGGTAGATTTAACCAAATCTGAAAAAGCAACATGGGGTTTTCTTTGTCTTCGTGAATCAAGGGAAACATTTCCGAGTGCTGTATTCCCTTTCCTGCTGTCATCCATTGAACGTCTCCATCGCCAAATCTTCCTGTTCCTCCTAGAGAGTCAGAGTGATCTACCATGCCCTCTGAAGCAATTGTGACTGTTTCGAATCCTCTATGTGGATGGCCAGGAAATCCAGGAACAGACTCGCCATGATACATGCTCCAGCCGTCTTTTCCTCCAAAATCTTGCCCAATAGCGCGGCCGGCTAATGATGAAGCTGGTCCCAGCGAGCCATTTCCTTTTGGAAATTTATCGTTGTGATAAGCACAGAAGAGAAAAGGGTCAGGTGTCTGCCATTGCGCTTGCAATGGTGAGATCGATAAAATGGAGTTAGTAGACATAGGTTTTTATAAATGTACCTACATATAACTACTTTATCTGCTTTCTTGTTCCCGCTTCAGCCTAACTAGTTAGTAAAGGGATCAGACCACATTGGATTAGTGTAGACATCTTCTCCGGTGAGCGTCTTCAAGAATGCTACAATGGCAGACATGTCTTCATCATTCAAGTTCAGGTTTTGATTTCTCAAACGATTGTCTATGCCATCGATACCGTCAGGTATATTGTTGTAATGAGCAACCACGGCCTCTAGCGTCGCAAAGCTTCCATCATGCATGAGCGGTCCATTTATCTGTCCGTCTGAATTAAATAGACCACGCAGAGAAGGTGACCGTGTATTGGAGTTATCTATAGCATTTGGAGATCCTGCGACAGTTACGACCCCATTGCTTTGACTATTAGGATCGATGTCAAATTCTGGGGCTCTATGACAGCCATCACAACCAGCACCACCTCTATTAGGAGGGTCCATGAAAAGTTGCTTACCTCGATTTTCCAGTTCACTGAAATTTGTAAATGGGTCTCTTTGGTCGTTGACCTCACTGAGACCTTGGTCGTATTTACTATCAAATGACTGGATACTACGAATAAACTGTGCAATAGACTGTTGGATTCTATCCTCTGTAATAGTAGGATCACCGTACGTCCAGGTAAACAAGGATTGATAGTAATCTAATGCTGCTAACCGATCGATGAGATCATTTAAATCGGGATCTCCATCTTGGCCACTGAATCCCATTTCCGCATGATCCTGAATTGGTTGTGTCGTTTGCTCTTCCAAGGTCTTTGCTCGTTCATCCCAGAAAAATTGACTTTCGTCGCTGAAGCGCGAATTAATTAATCGCATAGAATGTCGACCTGTCAAACCATTGATACCTTGACTCAATACGTCTCTATCTCCAAAACCCGAATTTTGCTGATGGCAAGAGCTACAGGCTACGGATTGGTCCACAGAAAGAGCTTTATCATAAAATAGGACTCGACCTAATGTAGCTCCTTCATCTGAGATAGGGTTTGCACGTGTATTGTCTTTTGATATGTAAGCAGGAATAGATTGTTCCTGATAACCATAAGCAGGTGAGGTGGGTACCTGAGAGCCAAAGTTTTCCGAAATAGCAATTAGTGTGCTGCTATCAGTACTGCTTAATTCGTTATCATCCCCACAGCTAAACAGTCCAATTGTCAAACCTAGCAAGACGGTTTTTGTCCAATATTTTATCATAATCGTGCAATTTCCACTTATTAACGAGTCAAAAGGAACAACAACTATATCTTTTTCTTTTTTAACAGATTTTGGCATGATCAGAAGGCAACAGATCAACGGAGTCAAGTCTCAAGCATGGTATGAAGTATTCGCTGCCCATCATTTTTGTTTTATTGATATTCACTGCCTGTCAACAGGATGAAATGACACGACCAAGTGTCTCTGGTGACATATTGTTTGCAGTGAGTGAGCAATATCCAAATCAGGAAGCCTCTTTTCCTGAGCTGTCACTTAGCATCGCAACCAAAGAAATATTCAACTGCATGAATTATGAACTGTCGATCAATCAGAAACTTGAGGATGGAATACTGACAGTCGAATTTATGGAGATCATAAAGCCAGGAATTTGACTGACTGCTCTAGGTCCAGCAACGGTAACCATACCTATTGACGAATCAACTTTTCAAGCACTTGACCGGCTATTGGCTACATTTTCAAATGATCGAATTCCAGCAAATTCTGGCATAACAATTTATTTGCGAAACTGGAAAAATCAGCAATTCAACACTTGGAACTAAGAAGATTAAATGTACTTAGTTGCTTCCGATAGGAGGAGGCCCATCTGGAATGATCCCTTTGTAGACATAATCGCCTTTTCGTTCGAGGTACTCTTCTTTGACCTCGCTTCGGAGTTTTTCCTCTTTAAATAGATCAACCATGGTCATAGCGAGTGCCTTGGATGCGTAACTCATTCCCTTGTGGCCTATCGACATACCTCCGCAAGCGACTACAGCCCAACTGTGCCACGGTGTATCTTTAGGTGCGACCGTAGCTGATAGTCTTATCGTTGGAACAACCCAACTTACATCTCCTACATCAGTAGATCCACCTGAGGGATGTTCCAGTGTTTCTTCTAGGGGTTGGATTTTTGTGTCCATGCCTATTTCAGGCTTACCGGTAGCAGCTTGTATTTTTTTACCATAAGCAGTCTCCTCTTCAGTGTATTCAATCTCACCGAGGTATTCTAGGTTTTTTTGTAAGCGCCCACCCCCTGTGCGGTTAACTAGTACTTCATGTAGGCCTGAGACTAGTGTGATCTCATAATCAACATTTGCCATGATGGCAGCCCCTTCAGCGATGCGCTCGACTTGTTTCCATACGGTCTCCATTCCATCCCTTCTGGTATCTCGGACCCTAGTCCATACTTTGGCGTAATCAGGCACCACATTGACGACTTGACCGCCGTCTTGAATGTGATAATGAATCCTTACTGTAGGCTTGATATGCTCTCGGTAATAATTAATACCAGTCGTATATAATTCCAAGGCATCGGACGCACTACGTCCATTCCATGGGTCTCCAGAAGCATGGGCAGCTTGTCCATGAAACTCTACGACAAAGTCTACCAGCGCAAGAGAACTTTGTACGTTTGCTTTGGTCTCGGCACCTGGATGCCAGTCCACCATGACATCTACATCATCAAAAAGCCCCGCTCTGATCATCCAGAGCTTACCAAAGAATTTTTCTTCAGCGGGTGTGCCATAGAATCTGATTGTGCCTTTCAGTTCTCCTGATTCGATTTGTTCTTTGATGGCGGTGGCTGCGCCCAGTGATGCAACACCAAACAGATTGTGGCCGCAGCCATGTCCTGCTGCACCTTTATTGAGCGGGTCTTTATAGGGGACAGTTTGCTGCGAGAGCCCAGGGAGTGCATCAAATTCACCCATAATACCAATAATAGGTTTACCCGAACCATATTCTGCGACAAAAGCTGTCGGGATACCTGCGACACCGGCTGTTACTTTGAACCCATTTAATTTTGCATAATCAATCAGTGCAGCGGCTGATTTACTTTCCTGAAAGGCGATCTCTTCGTAGGACCATATCTTATCACTTAATATGGTTAGCGCCGTGAATTTAGAATCCAGGTTTTTTGCGATTGATTTTTTAGTATTTTCATGCATTAACTTTTTTTGTGCTTCCACAGGCTTAGCAAAAAGAGATATCACAAGAAATGAAAAGGTAGATAAAAGGAGCTTGTTTGTCATGGAGATAAAAGGAGTAGTTGATACTAACAGAAATCTACACAAATTCTCTTGCTTCCAATAATGGATTCTCAGTGATTAATTCATCAACTTGCTTAGATGCTACTGTTTGAAATAAAAAAGAAGGCGATTAGTCAAAGTTTTGAGCTGCTTGGCGCCAAATTAGATTTGCTCAAATCAGAAATGACAGCACTGCAGCTATCTTCGGAATCAGAAACGAAAAGTAGTATGGGCGACAAGTATGAAACGGCTAGAGAAATGGTGGAGCACGAACGCCAAAAAATACAAAGTCAGCTGGAGACTTTTCAAAAGCAGAAACAATTTCTTCAGCAAATCAACTTAGACACTCCGCATCAATCATCTAAGCTAGGGTCAATCATACGTACTGATAAAGGAACGTTTCTTCTTTCTATTGGACTAGGGAAAGTATCAGAAGATGTCTTTTTGCTATCGCCAGCAGCCCCTATAGGCCAGCAATTGATGTCGCGCAAGGTGGGCGACCAGTTTACATTTAATCAAAAGGATTATCTAATCGAAGAGATAGCTTAAGGGGGTTTAGCCATTAAGCTAATTTAAGCAGTTTGCTCAAAGACTCAATGTTGATTGGGGATTCACCAGATACTTTAACGGTATCTGTCGGCCTTTTACGATTGGATTGGAAACTGTCCCAAACATGCTGCACATACCAATCAGGTTCTTCCCCCCATCTCTGCTCGATGTTACGTCTACCAAAGAAAGTGGTATTGGAAATCTCTAAGAATAGCTTTTTGTAGTACAGATCTTTGTACTTTTTGTCTTCAAAAATAAATAGCCCTTCTACAATGACCATTTTTGCTGACATGGATGCCCTATGAATAGCTTCATGCAACTTATCCCAATCAACTGAATCCAAATGCTCCCAGTCTGGTCTTCCGTTGATCAAGGGAAGTAAGTGTGATGGTAAGCAATAGTCGTCCTGTGAAATGATCGGAACATGATCAAACTGACCCGCAAGTGAAATGGCCAACTGAAGAGACAAGGTGCTTTTACCTGATCGGCTCATGCCGCCAATCGCGATTAGGTTAGTGCTAGACAATTGATGTGAATTCGAAATGGAAAGATTAATCTTTCTCAAATTTAAACCGCTTGAGATAGAAATGGCAAAAAGTAATCAGAAAGACCAATATGAAATGGATGCAAGCTAAAATATCCTTAGTGACCTTTTTGCCTCGCTTAGTATTGATAATTGGATTTTTCTGTAGTGGGCCGATGGCCTTTTCTCAAAACTTAATTGGCATTTCTGGCTCATTTTCAGTTCAAGGCTCGGCCGGTCTTACCCTGGGTTATTACAATGTAGACCGCCCAATGAAGCTTGGTTTTGCTGGTATATATTTTGGCAGAGGGGATAATAATATAAAAACGGTTGGCATCTTGGAGGTTCAAGTAGATCAAGCGGATTTTATTCAAGATGTGACAGAACAAGGAATCAACTACAACTGGAGAGGTGTAATTGGAGGGTTGAATCTACACAAAAACTTTTCTGCTGGTCTCTCTATGGGAACTAGAACTCGCCTGCTGACTCAGCAGCGCTTTGATGTAAATAAGTTAAGAGGAATTAACGGACAGTATTATACACAATACAAAGAAGTGTTACAGCTAGATATAGGACTTCTGTTGCTAGGCCATTTCAATATACACAGAGGATGGTATGTCTTGTCAAAAGTAAATCTGACAAGGTTAAATGGCTTGATGTTCGGGGCAGGGATCGCAGTTAGAACCTACTAAGAATAGGTTTAGAAGTAAGAAAGCTCTAATTGCCTCAATGCAATTATTAATTAGCATACTAGGCCATAAAAAAACCTATCACATCGGACAGGTTCTTGAAGTGGAGAAGATGGGATTCGAACCCACGACCTCTTGACTGCCAGTCAAGCGCTCTAGCCAACTGAGCTACATCCCCTTTTTCGTGGCACGAATTTAAGGAGTTTTTCTTACTTGATGACCCGTCTGATCCGTTTAACATTTTTCCGATAATAATCGGACATTAAATCTGACTCCGTTACGCCTCTGCTGGTACTCGCGTGGACAAACTTGACCGTTTCTGTGGACACATGAGTGACGATCCCAGCGTGCCACCACTTCTCACCTTTATCCTTGAATTTGAATGTGACCACAT
This sequence comes from Cyclobacteriaceae bacterium, assembly GCA_047627515.1. Taxonomy (GTDB): domain Bacteria; phylum Bacteroidota; class Bacteroidia; order Cytophagales; family Cyclobacteriaceae; genus JAYPLE01. Next base: position 9,835 of record JBLHTU010000137.1, read on the forward strand.
CTCCTTCCCTAATCTGATCCCATCCTTTTGACGATCCATATTTTGATTGTTCTTTGGCCGTACGAGGGATTTTAATCCCAGCAGCTTTGTATGAGTTGTGGATTAAGCCAGAACAATCTATTCCTTTTCGCGAATTACCTCCCCATTTGTAGGGGGTTCCGAGGTAGCTTTTAGCAGTGGTAACTACTGTCGTTAATTGAGCTTTCCTCTTTTTCTTACTTTGAGCGGTTGCTTCGGTTGCAGCAAACAAGATAAGAGCAAAGAGAACTATAGAAAAGCGAGGGGTAAATTTCAT
>JBLHTU010000138.1:0-10112 GCA_047627515.1 Cyclobacteriaceae bacterium
CCCCAGCACGCTCTACTTAGTTTTCTCAGTACTCCTCCGCTCACTGCTCCTCGGCTATGTAATTGCCGATAACTACAACGAACAATTTGACCTAAGCATCGTCCGGAGCGGGCGTAACCTCCGGCGTAACTACCTAGGTATTTGCCTGGGGCTTGGCCTACCGCTATTCCTAATGCTTAAGGTGCCGGTTATCGGCACCATCCTTGGTCCTTTGGTAGCGTCGGTTACCGCCGCCATCGTCCTTCGGGAAAAGAGTGACCTGCACATCGTCGGTTACCAGATGTCGGAGAAGGAAAGACAGAAGGAAGAGAAAAGGGAGGCAAAGGAAGCCAGAAAGCGGGCGAAGAAAGCGGCGAAGAGAGGAGTGGCGGCTTAAAGTATTGGTCGCACTACTGAATGATCACGATTCGATCTCCAATTTCCACTTGAGGTGCACGAATAGTTGTTCCAGGGGTTGCAATCGTTACAGTAGGCACAACACCTGCCCACCACCACCCCATTCCAACACCTACAATCAAGTCCCCGCAACATGGTCCAATTCCATGGCTTGAGCAAAATATCAGGTAGGGTTAGGTGTTCTCCGCAGGAATAAAAAAAAGCCCGAACGACAATGTCGAACGGACTTTTTAGTGGAGAATACCAGAGTCGAACTGGTGACCTCTTGCATGCCATGCAGAAAAGGCATTGACAACCAACTGGTTATCAATAAATTAAGGCTGATGATTTCTTTGCCATTTAAAGAATCTTTGCCATGATTAATATCTATTTGAGGCTAGACACCTCGGTTAAAATGAAGAACGGAAGCCATCCAATTGTCCTTATGGTTACCTGGGGCAGCAATGTAAGGCGTAAAAGAGTTAAAGGATTTTCTTGCAAAAATAAATCTTGGGATTTTGAGAGTCACTGCTACCTTCATTCCGAACGCAAGAATGAACTACTAAAAGCTTACGAGAAAAGAGCACGAAGAATTGCTGACTACATGGACGAATGGAACTACAAGCACTTCGTCAAAGAGTTGAACCGTGTAGAAGAGAAAAAGGAGCCTATCCACAAGAAGCTCATCGAGTACATCAGAGAGCTACAAGCTTACTACTTCGAGAACGACCAAGTAACTTATGCCAACGACTTCAAGGGCCTTCTAGCCTTCCTAGACAAGTGCTTCAAAAGAGACATGCGACTCCAAGACTTTGGTACACAGGAACTACAAGTCATCCTCAAGAAGATGGATGAAAAACAAATCAAAGGTTGGAACTATCTCAAGACCTTGAAGACAGCATTTTGTCAGGCGATGGAAAAGGGCTACCTAAAACCCGAAGATTGCCCGATAAAAACGCAGTACTCCCCTATCGGCTACAATATCAATAAACGCCATGCAAAGTCATCATGCAAGATCAACAAGAACAGGATTAAGGACATGACGGAAGCAGAAAAGGAAATGGTGGTCGATTTCTACTATAACGCTGAAATTCCTCCAACTCAAAAAAAGCATCTCGCCTACTGGGTGTTGGGCTACAAACTTTTCGGTGTGAATTTCATCGACGTCGCTCATCTCAAATGGGAAGACATCAACAACGAATACTGGCACTATAAGAGATCAAAAACAGGAATCGGAAATGAAAGAGGAAAGCCTGTCCTTGAAGATGCCTTCAAAGTACTGAAGGAGTACGATACCGGAGGGAAATACATTCTAGATGTTCTCAACGGTTACGACGGGACAGCCGAAAGTAAGTACAAAAGGCTCCGCAACTACAAAGCCAATATGAGACGGACATTTAGGGTGCTCTCCAAGCGCATCAACTTCACTGATGAAAGGTACATCACTTGGTACACGACGAGGTATACTTCGATCACCCTAACCATTGAAAAGGGGGTTGATTTGAATGTGGTTAAGACTCTAGCAGACCATGCTTCGATTAAAACGACTTCTAAATATGTGGGGATCGTGAAGGATAGGAGTAGATTGAAGGAGGCTATGGCTTTATTATAAAGTGATAAACAAGTAGAGCCCAATTCTCATAATGGAAGGTTATATCATCTAGATCGTATAATCTTACCTTGGCCTAATTGTTGCCCACCGTCCCAAAAGGAATAATGGTAAATGGCAGGGGGAAGATCAACTAGATTTATTTGGGCTTGGCTATACAAAAACTGCTGTTCTAATATCTTACGACCATTGCCATCGTAAAGCATTAATTTACCATTCAAGGGCATGTAATTACCAAGGTCGAATACAGCTATACCCTGTGTGGGGTTAGGAAAGACTTTAAACTCTATAGGTTGTTGGCTTTGAATAGATGAAGGCCCTAACTCTAACGTTCTACAATATGTATCACTATCAGTTGCATTACTTACAGTAAGACAAACCTCATATATGCCAGAAGTAGCATAGGTATGATTTGGGTGCCTCTCAAGGCTATTTCCTCCATCTCCAAAAGTCCAAGACCAACTAGTCGGTTCGAAAAAACTTAAATCTTGAAAGTGGAACCATAAACTATCTTCCGCTCTTCGATCAATTCGATAATAGGCACGAGGGAGGTTGTCTATCCCCAAAGTATCGCTTAAGCCACCATCAATTGGGCCTAATCGGTAGTTCGGGTGATTAGCTAATGTAAAAGCGTTAAAGTTGGGCAATGAAATAGAATGCTGTCTAACATCACAAGCTCCTCCTCTTTCATCAGGTGATTCAATAACATGAAGCTTCCTAACTCCAGATGGGCTATTCAAGTATATTTTTCCATCGGGCGCTAGTTGTGCAAGGAAAAAAGTTGTACTGAAAAAATTAGTCTCTTGAAAACCATCATAGATCGCAACAGTGTCCTTAGTTGTAGCAATATTCTCGTCCCATAAATCATATTGATACAAGTAGTTAGTATGAGAGACGTAAAGAAATTGTGACGAAGCAGATACTGCAACTCCTCCAGCACCAGCATTGGGACCAATTGATATTCTTCTCTGGTTAGATAGCTTTCCACTATCTCGATCAAAGTCAAAAACATCTAAATAATCTACTACTTCCTGGCCGCCGACTAAGCTTACACGTACAAAGCGTTCTCCATCTGGAGAGAATACTGATTGACCTAATCCACTAAACATGTTATGGTCAACTACAGTTGTATCAATGCGTGTAACACCATGAGGGCTTAACAGTATAGAGAAAACTAATGAACTATTCGCTTTTGCTACCAAAACCCACCAATCTCGACCATTCGCATGACGACAAGCTGTTAAGTGACCAATAGAAAGCGAATCTTGAAGAATGTTTTCAACTTGTGACGAAACTCCTATAATCCCCTGAGTTTCGATTAAAGAAGAAGATACGCTTTTACCCAATCTAGGAAAATCGTCCGTATAAGAAATCTGTAGATAGTAAACTAAATTATTCTCGCTAAAAGGTAAGTAAACAAAAGATTGAGGGAATATTTTCTCTGGCTCACCATTAGCCTCTAAAACCCCGTTCTCGATCACCTCGTCTTCAGCATTTCTAATCTCAAGATTATTAGAATACAACAATAAATCACCGCTAAAATTCGACAGGCTGTTTCCACTACCATCAAAGAAAAGGTCTATACTTTGATCATTTTCAATCCGCAGTGTCGCGTCAAAAAAACTTAGAATAGAAATCCCAAAAGAATCTGTTGGAGAGGATTCGCTCCCTCCAAAATATCCCATCATCCAGTGATTGTCGTAATGTTGACCAGGAAGACTGACACTTGCTATGAGTAAAAAAAAAACTGTAATATTCTTAACCATTTCAATACTAATTTCGGAGGCCTTCATTTTTTGACAGAACATAAGGGATTTTCAAGCTACTGCAAAATGACTCGTTTGCTAATTCGAACCTCATCTGATTGAACTCGTATCACATATAAACCAGCTGGATATTCCGCAACATCAAACTTAAAGCTTCCTCCATAAGAAGTCCTTGAATATATTAATTTCCCTCTAGAATCGAATAAGTCAATATCATACTTTTCAGGGATCATACTCTGAGGCAATTGTATATTTAATATACTTGAAGCAGGGTTAGGATATATGTTTATGTCCTTGGACATTAAAAAACCAGCCTTCCTTTTTCCACCGCCCCCTTTGACGACCTTACTGCACTCATCCGATGGAACAAATGGCTTTCCATAGTGAACTAAAATTGATTGTGCTCTACCTACGGCTGAGCCAAAGCGTTGTGGGCACTTCTCTGCGATTTCTCGCAATTCAGATTCGGCAAATATAGACAAGGACTCCACCCCTCTCGCTATGGTTTTAAAATACCAATCATTAACCGTTCGGACCTCTTGAGCAGCCTCAACTGATGTTAATATATCATTATTATCTTGTTCTAGCTGATCAATGAGAGTAAGATAATCTTCATTTTTTTGCTTGAGAGTTTCAGAAAAAATTTCGAATATTTCGTTTTTTTGAATTATTAAAGCAGTGCGTGTCTCTATATATTCAGAAGAAGGTTCTACGTCCACTTCGACAGACTGATCAATTCTAAACAATTGATCATTTAGGAACTTTATTCTCGTTGCTATCTCATTAACTAAAGAATCTTTTAGTAACGCGTTTTCTAAAGATTTCTCAATGCTTATTAACTTATAAAGTTCTGATCTCTCTTGTTCTTCTTGTTCAAAAAACAACCTACTAGCTAAAGGCCAGTTTATTTGGTCATCTATCTTTGTTGCTCTTTGACTACGATAGAAAGCGCGTTGAGCTTCCCAATCAGATGTTTCGGGATAATCTCCATAAGAGAAATCTCCTAGAAGGACTTTTTGGGCAAATCTTTCGTCTAAAGCCAAAAGATTCAATTCCGGTTCTTCGCAATTAAGAATATCATTTGAACAAGACGGAGCAACAGGCCCAGGCAAAAACCAATTCACGTCCTCAAAATGAGTGAAACTATTTCCCGGCCATGTCTCAGTTCCTGGGTTACCTGAAACAAAAAATCTAGATTCTATTACATCTTCTGGTCTATGACTATGATGTATTGCTTGCCATTCTGAGCTTTCTCCCCAAATGTTTCCAGCCGCTATCTGTTCTCCAATTCTTGAATCTCTACTAATAGCTAAACTATTGACGTTATCACTAAACACAGTATGCCTTACTTTAGTTCCTTCGCAGTAACCACCAAAAGACATACCCCAAAAAGTGCCTTCAGTCGTATTACAACAAAAAACATTCCTATCTCCGTCAAACAAGGATATACCGACTACACCATTATCTGTTGTTCCAATAGCCGAAACAAGATTTCCGTACCAGTAATTATCATTACCGCCATGAGCTGAAATTCCTGTTCCTGGATAAAAACTGTTGTATGATGCTAAAAAGCGGACGGTATTGTTTGCCACAGTAGTAGCATTAACCCCCCATAAATTTATACCAACGCTAAATTTATGTAGATTTATCGTATTACCTACCACCTCTTTTTCATCCTCGCTGATACCTGAAACCATACTTCCTCCCATTAATATCCCAGAACCATGCCTTAAGGTGTAACCAATCGTATTGTATACGTCAATCGTGTTATCGTTAATTTTTGTCTGATTTGCACCAGGGACATTAACTAAACATATTCCGATATCTTGAATATGAAAAATGTTTTGATTCGTTATTTCAATAATGTCTCCGATACCAGAATATAGCCAAATTCCTCTTTCAACGTTCCCAAGGTTTCCTAAAGGTGACTCTCCAAAAATATTATTGCGAGCATTAAGTGAAGAGTACCTTCCAAATAGGCCATATCTCACATTATATATATCGCTATTCTGCAAATCAACCCATGATGATCTAACACGAATCCCCGTGTTGCTATAACCATCTGTGGGATCTTCTATCATATTGAAAATCGATGAATTTCTTACGTTCAATTCAGAGCGTCGAGCTATGACTCCATAATTAGCATCACTAATAGAAATACCGTCAATAGCCCCTCCTCCTATTTGAAAATACTGGCAATCATTCAACTCAACCCCTGCATAACTATTTTTCCCTGTCCGGACAACCTGACCAGGATATTCATCTAGTAGTTCATCGGTAGAGCGTATTGTAGACTGCCGAGGAAAAGTGGGTTGAATAATTTGCTGAGGCTCTGTTAGAGAAGGAGGAGAATATATACCGATATGATTATTATTCAGTATGGTATAGACCATATCAAAAGTAGTGCCGTGTCCAAGTTCCACAGCATATACAGCATCTTCGATTATAGCACCACTGAGAAATAGTTTGCCGCCTTCATTTGTAGAGTTCTCTCGTGACAAAGAAATCCCTTCCCAAAGCGCTTCGCATCCATGGATTCCATTATTTGTGCTAAAGTTTACCAATAAAGCGGCACCTGCTTCTACAGTAATTTTTGCGCCCGGTTGCATACGGACCTCACTAAAAGAAATCGAATACCGGGCCTCATCTTCCATAGCAATTTCATCAACAAGAAGGTGCCCTTTGATCGCAAGGCATTTACTATTAACAGCATTGACCGGCATTTCATTACTAGCTATCAGGTCACTGAGTTTCGTACCATCTCCTGCATCAATATTAATAGCGTCAGTTCCCTCACATGGACAAGTGAATGCTGGAGATTCACAGGTGACTTCCGGCAAGACAAGCTCAAAAACATCAATTCCACAGCGCCCTTCTACAACATGAATGATTGTATTAACCCCATCCGGTAATTGATGACTAACAGGGTTTTCTTCCGTAGAAAAAATTGCATCTTCAGTCTGCTCATTAAGGTACCAAGTATGTTCGTTTCCGACCGTCGTTGGATCACTAGAGTAGTTGTATATTCCACACTCTCCTTCAACAGCTTGAGCAGTAAATTCGGCAATCGGGAATTGCTCAATAACCGTAATAGTTACTTCGTCAGAGATTGTGCAAAGTTCAAAATCATCTGACAAACCTCCATACTCTAATATAGATCTTACTATGCGGTAAGTTGTGGTTTGTTGAGGTGCGACTTGGAACGAAACATCTCCATTGACGACGCCATTCAACACATCGTAAGAATGAACTAGGCTATTACTATTAGTTTCAACCTCGTACCAATCGTATTGGACGCGAACATCGGAAAGCATACAGAAAACATCTCTTCCCAAAGTAAAAGTTGTTCCACAAAATGGAGACTCTAAGCCCACTCCAGCGGAAAAATTATCGGAGATTAATTCTAAATCATCAATGCCTCCCGAACTAGTGAACCCTTCTTCAAATGGAGAGGATTTCACTAGTAAAGCATCAAAGTTTTCCTCAACAGTAATACACCGACCTAGCCTTACACTGAGTTCGTTCTCTGCATATTCATATAAATCAGGGTCGATAATCGTCAATAATGGAGCACCTTCTGCATAGCAACTGACATTAAAAAAACCAGGTGGCTCGTCAGCACAAATAGTGTAAAATTCTGCTTGAATCAGGCTTATTGAATGCTGAATCCTGGGCGCGCGCAAAGGATCAGTTCCAGTTTCAAAAAAAGTTCCTGAAAACAGATAATGCCCCCCTACCTCAGGAGTAGATTGAAGATATGTATAAGCTGACTCACGATTACCTGCTCTTAATGAAGGGTTAGCTTCTTCACTTATTATAATGTCAGGAGTACCAGTTCCTTTCAACCATCCAGTAGGGCTAAGCATCATAGAAAAACCAACAAAATTAGTACTAACCGAATGATAAGGATCATAAGCAGCCGCACTATAATCAAGTATTCTGTAATTCAAATTAGATACAAAATTATTACTCGGATTAAGTGCATAGGTCCCATTAAATTCTCCATTACAGATTAAGTTACAAACATCATCCATCGGTAGTGGAAAATTCATGCATTCTTCCCAATCTACCAAGAAGTCAAAATCCGAACAGTCCATATTCTCGCACGGTGGAGCCTCGCAATCTTGGCCCAAGAAAATCGAGAGGGAAAAAACAGAAGAGTTTGCTACTCCACCATTACAATCGATTGGTGCATAAACAAACATGAAATTTCCAAAAGACTGTGTAGTAAACGTAAAATTAGTTTCGTTTACATCCCAATCATCGTTAGGAGAAAGACTGATCGGTTCAATGAACGCAATCTGAGTAGTATTAGGGTCATTAGCCAACAGTAAATTTTCAAGAGCCAGTCTATTGATGTTTATGGCCTCCTCTCCAACACACTTCCCAAACCTTAACAACGCACTTGATGCACCACACATGTCAAGGTTGTTGCTTAAATCGTTTACACTTGCTATAGAACAATTTTCATCTGCCTGATTACAATCAAAAGTTAATTCATCGCTAGGGTTATCATCGATAAAATCTGCTGAAGAACAGTCTATATTGTACCCCATTGTACGAAAAACATCCAATTCTTGCCAATGAAAGCGTCGATTGTGATTCCCACTTTCTAAACTCGTTTTCATAACGTAATTAGCAACTTCAGCTACTAAAGGTGAACAGTTGTCGCCTAGATGGGAAAATGAACTTCCCCTTTCAAATTGTTCACCCGCATAAATGGGGTAGTCTGAAATTCCTCCATCGAAGGTCACGTGCGTACCGACTTCTGAACAACTAGTATGAAGGTCACTCGGATCATTTGGATCATTTATACCTAAGCCATCTACTAATGGATTAAAGAGCCAAGAATTCGAAAATAGGTAACCATAGTCGGATGCTCTATTCTTAATTAAGTTTTGAGGAATGTTTAGAGGGCTAGGTAAATCTTCATAGTTAATTTGTAGGTGTTGGTCAAAGTTCACGTAACGGCCGGAACCTTCACGGCTCCCCAATGCTCCGGCTGTAGAGTTAAACGAAGAAATAAATCCGAGAGCATGAGTTAGTTCATGTAAAATGACACTGTACAGGTCATAGTCACCATCACCGACTTCATTATCATAATCCAAATGCCACGTATAATCTACAAAATTAAGACGTACAGATGCATGGTAAAAATCTTCTAAAAATGGATACTCCCCACCATTAATAACTCTCCATGGCCAAGAATAGCTTATTCCTTCTTCATGCCTTGCCCTATAAAATGGGACAGCATATCCCAATACAGACTCAGGGATAGGAGCAAGGCTTACTGGATAATCATTAGGTTGGCTATAAGGCAAAACTTGAACGTTAACCCGCTTTTCTTCATCTGGACTACAAACACTCTCATTTGGCACAATAAGTCCCTCTAAATACACCAGAGCAGCACAAAACGCAGCTCTTCTTAGAGGCCCTTCCTCCTGTTGGTCGAATCCTTCACCGGTTCCATAAATGCAATCTTCAAAGTAAGGCTCAAACAAATTCAGTTCAAATCCAAGTTGGTCGCAACCACAGTTTGAACTATTTATACCATTAAGGCTTGATACAGTCACTGCCTTAGCAGGGATTCTTATTGCATCCTCAGAGTAATAATTTCCAAAGACATCCATCGCAGCCGCTTCTTCAAAAGGAGTAGGCGTAGTTATGGGAACAGGACCACACATTCTTACCTTCTTACTTTTACTTACATCTATTTTTATAGATGCTTTAGTTCCAAGTATTACCAATTTATAAGAGCTCGTAAGCTCTTCAGGCAAGCCCAATTCATAGCAAATAGTACGTACTCCCGGTCCAAATCGCACGATTCTTTTAGCAGTATATGGCAATAGGGAATTGCCCCCATCTCCTACCACTATATCAGCATGATTTACTCCTTCAATAACAGCCTGAAAATTTCTTTCCACACAAATTTCAACTGGCTCGCCAGGTGAACCTAAAATTGTAGATTCGGTAAATTTAAAACTGGGTGTATCGGATGCTTTCAGAGAAGCTGAAAACATACAAATGGCCACGACAATGAGTCGTAGCGTTACATTAAGGTAAAGGTGCATTGTTGATGTGATTAAAGGTGATAAGCAATACTAACAGGTCAATTCCGCGGCACTTTAGTATAAAGTGGTCATATTTCACTCTGCAAAATATAACCACAATTAGAACCGTACATTACTAGATAACTATTGCACAAGATGCAAAAGTTAACATTTTTCACGCAGCCCAATATATAAACTTTTGCTGTAACCACATAACAGTACAGTATTTTTCACTCCTTCTAATTTTGACTTTACTACTTTCAATGGTCCGTTGCGATTTGATTGTATAAGTCTCTAAAATCGGGTGAGTCT
>JBLHTU010000139.1:0-10069 GCA_047627515.1 Cyclobacteriaceae bacterium
TGATATAGCCAAGAACTTCAGTCTTGGACATATCTATAGATTCTCCAGCCTCTGGAGCAAAGAACAACTGCCCAATCCACCAACTTGATACCATGACTAAGCCGGCGATTGCTCCAAATTTTAATGCGTGTTTCATAAGACTATTCTTTTAGAGTGCTTTGAATGAGCTTCCAATAAAAAATAATTTTCTCGAAAAAGCCTTCATACTTTCGGGTGAATTAGTGAAAATCACCCCAAAGTATGGTTCATTTTCTGACGACAGTTTTCTGAATGGCTTGCGTACGCCGGGTAACACCCATTTTCTGGTAAATTCTTGCCAGATGAGTTTTGATCGTATTCAAGGAAACAAATAAACGGTCAGCGATTTCTTGATTGCTAAGCCCTTCTTTCAGTAGCACTAACACCTCGCTTTCGCGCTCACTTAACCCATACCGTTCCAAAACTGCCTCCTCTGTTGTTGGCTGCGCAAGTGTATTTTTCCATTCCACTTACAACTTACCCAGTAGCCCTCAACTAAAAATATCAAAGCTATGATTCCACCATAGATCTCAAGTTGCATATCCCTAACCAAGACCTTATCTTGAATGATTTGCAGCAGCAAAAGTAGACCGCCTGTTATGATACCATGTAGCCACCACTCCTTTTTCAAGCCCTTGAGCTCTTCAATATCGACTTGACTCTTTGCAGCAACGTAGGATGCGAGTAATGGACAAACACATAAGCTGGATGTGGTGTTAGATTGGATAGGTGTTCACCACTTAATCGCTTCAATCCAGAAACAAGGTGTTGCCCGTCATAATGCTCCGTTGCATAGGCGTCCGCTTCGTATTCATTACTACGGCTAAGCATATTCATCAGGACTCCTAATACATGGGAAATAGGCGTATATAGAATTGCAAATGCCATCATATTCAGGTGAAGGGCTGTCATATTCCCTCCCATTGCATAGCTCACTTCTGAACTCAATATCATTCTAGAAAGCAGAAATAAGGTGATGCCTACTTGAAGGATAGAAAGCACGGTCGCTACATATATGTGCTTCTTTTTGTAGTGCCCTACTTCATGGGCAAAAATAGCTGTTAGTTCCTCCTCGCTATGCTTCTCAATCAAGGTATCATACAGCACCACTTTCTTTTTACGTCCCAGTCCGGAAAAAAATGCATTTCCTTTAGCTGATCGTTTGGAGCCATCCAGTACAAAAATATTCTTCAAGGGGAAATTGACTTTTTGGCTAAAAGCCTCAATACTTGCCTTAAGTGTACCGTCTCCTAGTGGGTTAAGCTTATTGAACAACGGTAAGATCCAAGAAGTGTAAAACACATTCATCAGCAGGGTAAAGACAATGACAATGCCCCAAAATATCAGCCAGAAATCTTTGCCTAAAGTACTGATTAGATACAGCATAGATATCAGCAGCAGCCCACCAATCAACACAGTCAATAAGTAGCCTTTCAACTTATCAAGGATAAAGGTCTTGACCGTTGTTTTATTAAAACCAAACCGCTCTTCGATGACAAAGGTCTGGTATATGGAAAACGGAGTACTCAGTAAATCAGAAACAATAAAAATCACCCCAAAAAACATAACCGTTGTCAGTAGATCAAAAGGGCTGAACTGCCGGAGCAGGCTATCCAACCAACCAAACCAACCAAACGAAATCGCACTAAAAGTCAATAGGAAAGAAAACAGTCCGGACAGTACAGAAAAGCGACTAAGAACCCGCTGATAATCCTGTGATTTGCTGTAGCTATCCTCGTCATACACGCCTGCAAGTTCTTCAGGTATAGGCTGCTTGGACGATTGATGGTTCAAATAGCCAAGGACTCTTTCCAGCAGATAATCCGCAGCAATGATGCTCAATAATAGGATGTAAATTGTTTGTTCACTCATATAGTTACTAGTCTTCCATTGTTAACCTTAGCTAACGTTCAAGCACAAAAATAAGGGATACTTAATTAGAAGATAAAGGGCACTGGACATCTGATCTCACGGATCTCTCTAGGAGGTTTGCGAGGATCAGCAAAACTAAATTGGTACGTAAGAGAAATTTCATGCGCACCTCCGGTACCGATGGTCAGGTTTGAGATCGTATAATCGAAGCTATATCCTATCGTCGTCTTACCCGCAGTAATACCCGTCATCACGACTATCGCTTCATTACTAGCAATGCCCCTAAATGTTTTGATAGGAATACCGCGGTACCAAAGTCCAAAAATAATGGGCTCTAAAGTGAAATAAACTCCAAGATCTAGTTGATCAAAATCGCCCTGAGCCTTATAATTAAAGGTAGGCGTGAAACTTCTTTCCCGATCTGATTTTGCACGGATAGGGCCAAAGTCACTGAAGTTGAATCGATAACCACCGTGAAGAGACACTTTACGAGAAAGTGGTGCCTCTCCTCCCGCTATTGACTGATTAGGCTCGCTGATATGATGCATACTCAAACCTATCCAAACGTCAGGATTGTAAATAATCCCTCCAGCCGAAAAATCCATGAAGCGTGCAGATAGTCCGCCTCCGATATCTTCCTGAGTGACATTTCGGATCTGCCCCGTATTGTCAAATTGATCTCCAAAAGTGAGATTAGCAAAATTTAAGTCTCTCTGATAATAGCTAGCCTGGATACCCGGTCTGAAGGTCCATCGGTCATTTAAACGAGCCTCGTAGGCATATATTAAGCCTACACTTGTAGAGCGTAACCCAACTCGCCCCTCTTGATCGGTATTGACAATCAAGCCTACACTACTGTTATAGTCTTCAAAATTGTAATCCACAAAAAAAGAATAGGTCTCAAACCCTACCGGAAGCGAAGGCCATTGATTTCTATAATTGACACCGGCTCTCCCTAACTGATTGATTCCAGTCAAGCCTGGATTCAAGTACAGAGGTGCTGCATAATACTGTGAAAATTGGGGATCTTGTGCGCTAACGGGAGTTACCACACACATCATCCAACCAATCAACCCGGAAAATAGAAATATCTTATGCTTCAAAACCAACAAATCACCGCGAATCTTGGGTAAAATAAACAATAAATAGACGATCAAACCATATTTTTGGTCTTACAATTGCGTCATGTACGCTAACGTAAAAATTGCCGTTACTATTATCAATCATATTTGATTAAACCCTTTGAACAAAACTGCACAAAAAGCATTTGGAGTGACTTCTACGAAGAAGTATAACCCCTTTCTATCTAAGTTAGTTGGGATATTTTCTATGATTATGGTATTGAGCACTTTATCCAACGCTCAAATCATTTCCGAAACACAATGGTTTTTTGGACAGTCATCAGCAAACCTTCAATTCGATAAAAATGGGCAGCTAGTCTACGAAGAGGAACGGATGAATCCAGCAGTGGGCATCGGTGGTACAGCCGTGGTAAGTGATCCTTTCAACGGAAATTTACTTTTTTACAGTGATGGACAAAATGTCTATGATGCCAGCCATCAGGTAGCATTTGGAGGTGCTAACCTAGGAGGAACAGGAAACCTTAACCAAAACAGCGTGGTCGCTCCCTTTCCAGGTACTAATGATCAATACTTGTTGTTCGTAAATGGTCAAGCATCTGCGTCGGACCAAATTTCATTTGTCGAACTAAATGCTTCTACGATTGGAAACGGAAATTCAAATGCACCACTAGGTGCTGTAGGTAGTATCACAGGAACATCAATGGTTTCCCCTGCCGAAGGGATGCTAATCATCAAAAGTAGGCAGCCACGGCAGTACTGGTTGATCGCTCAAAATAGAAATACATTTGATTTCTATGTGACATCAATTACACCTACAGGTGTAGGTTCCACTCAGACATTTGCTTTGGATTCTTCTACGCTCCGTCCAGGCGCTGAGGCTGCGCAATTCGCATTTAACCAAGATTCAGCATTACTGGCTGTCGCACCAAAAGATCCAAATAGGAATTTACTATTGTTAGATTTTGATGACTCAGTGGGGACACTGTCATTCAGGGAGCAGATCATCAACTCAGGTTTTAATGATCAAGCGGATCAAAATATCTACGATGTAGCTTGGTCACCCTCTGGGACGAAGCTGTTCTATTCCAGATTTGGAGATGACGCGCAAGGGGCAAATGTATATGAGATCGATATGCAGGATTCATTGCTGAGATCTACCCCACTGCTGCAACAGTCGATTCACAGAAGTTATGGTTTGAAGATCGGTATAGACAACAGATTATACCACCTCTACCAACCGGGTATTGACAGTGCTTTTCGCATCAATCGGTTCAGTGATCTCGATAGCGCACAGGTTTTTATTGAGAGCAATATCTTCGATGAAGATTTTAATGGAAGACAGTTTCCAGCCTTTGCGGCACCTGACTTTGATGCAAGCATTTTTCAGATTGACATTGATTTTATAGATGTGTGCGAAGGAAATGTGACTAAATTCTTTCCTCGTGTAACCCCAGTCCCTAATAATTACGGATGGACTTTTGATGCCGATGGAACCAGTCGGGCGGTGGCTCCACTTTTTGAATTTGTAACTACCGGTGTCAAAACAATAACATTAAGTGTAGAATTGAACGGAGTATTTGCTTTCCAGCAATTTCAAGCTAACATATTGCCACAAACAGAAACCATTGATATCGGAGCAGACACAGTTATTTGCGTTGACGAAACGCTGATGATTCCCAATGATCCTTTAAGCGTTCCCGGAGCTCAAAGCTATGTCTGGAGCACAGGAGAGACAGGTACCCAAATCCAGATAGATACTGCGGGTACTTATTGGGTAGAGGTCACCTTCGCTAGTGGGTGCACTGCTTTTGCTTCAAAGGAGGTAACAGAATATGGCGTCAGTACCAACTTAGCAAACCAATGGTATTTTGGAGATCGAGCAGGCCTTGATTTCAATACCGTCGATGGACTACCCCCTCCTCCCCGTGCGTTAGTAGATGACAACATGATGTTTTCAAACGAAGGGTGTGCTACAATGAGCAATTCCGACGGCAATCTACTATTCTACACCAATGGTGATACAGTTTGGAATAGGTCTCACGAGGTCATGATCTCGTTGGATACTGGCAGAGGACAGTTTCTCGGTGGTGATGATCGAGCTTCACAAGGAGCCTTGATCCTTCCATTTATGGATGATCAGACACTGTATTACGTATTTAGTGCACAGCAAGTGTATGGCACAGGGACCTTTGACTTGAGATATGCTGTGATAGATATGAAAAAAGACAGTGCCAAAGGCGCTATCATCGCAAAAGACTTGATCTTATCAAATGCCGTAATTGAGAAAGTAACAGCTAGTTCTTTTGAAATCAGCAGCTGGTTAGTCGCTCATGAATTTGGAAATAATAATTTCAAATCGCATTTGATTGATGCGGAAGGCATCCAGAGTGCAGTTCATAGTCCTATGGGAGAAGTCCTTGTGGCGCAGCAGCCAGAAGAAGCAACTGGATACATGAAATTTAACGTGGGAGTAAGTCGATTCGTCAATCTGATCCCTGGCAGAAATGAATTTGAAATTTTCGATTTTGATAATTTTCTAGGTCGATTTAGTAACCCTAGACTGATAGAATCGGGTGAAACAGATAACCTATATGGTGTTGAATTCTCCGGTGGAGCAAACAAACTATATCTGACGACGAGCAGTAAACTCATGCAATATGACTTGGATAGCTTGGGGACTGAAACCGAAATAGTTGACATTACTAATTCAAAATTCGATGGTTACAGTACAACTGGTACACTTGGGGCTATACAAAGGGGTCCCAATGGGGTATTGTATATCGCAGTCAATGACGCGCAAAGTATCCCTTTTATCGCTTCACCAAATGATGATGATGCGGCGGCGGCATTCAATCAAGCTGGCGTCTCACTGATTGACAGGACCAGTAAGCTGGGATTACCAAATTTCACGCAAAGTACAGGGTCCCCACCTACACCTCCTGGGCTACAATTCATCAATGCTTGTCTGGGTCAAGAAACCCAATTCTTTGCCACCGGTACTTCCGACATCGACGAATACTTTTGGACATTTGATTCGACTGCCACTTTCTTAAGAGACATCGGTGAGCAAGTCACAACGACTTATGGCGCAGATAGCTTACATATCGTAGAATTAAACATCACCAATAGATGCAATCTAGATACCGTGTTAATCGATACGGTCGAAGTTTTCAATATACCTGAGCAACCTATTTTTCCGGATGAAACCAACTTATGTGCTGCTGATTCCCTTCAAATAGAATTGTGGTTTGAAGATCGTGGCGATCTCAGTTTTGAATGGTACACAGTAGGTAATGACCTAGCAGGCAATACGGTTTACTTTCCATTAGACACAAGCCGGATACTCACGATTGATGACCAATTAATTCCTGCTGGGCAGAACAGACAGATCGCTGGACTCATCCTTACAGATCAGGGCTGTCGAAGTGACACCGTGACATTTAACTCCGCCAATACTCAACCTTTTCTAGACTTAGGCCTTAACCAACAGGTATGTCAATTTGAGACGATCTCTAACATAGACGCCAACGTTTCCGGCGTTACTTTTCAATGGTGGATTAATGATTCGCCGGTTGCGAATTTGGATTCTGCAAGGTTTCAGCCTGTCAATACCAACAACACAGGGGATGTTGAGTATGTTGTTCGTATTCGAGAACCCTTCTTCCAATGTACCAATACAGATACCCTAGTCGTCACAATTCAAGAAGCCCCCTCTGGCTTTGGCACGACTGTATCACCAAGTTTTTGTGGCGGAGATGATGCGGAGATAGCTTTTGATATCTCAACTGCAGGCGCGTTCTTATATGAATTAACAGGAGATACGATCATAGATCAAGGTGCCTTGACAGGGCCAGGTACATCCGCTGCTTATACAGGACTCAATCGTGGTATTTATAATCTAGCTCTTCAGAACATCGTATCAGGCTGCACCAACAATTTACCGATCATAGTAGACGATGATGTGCCTTTCGAGTTGTCAGCAACCAATCTACCAGACTGTCAGGAGGACGTTGATTTACAATTAACCATTTCAGGTACTCAGCTACCAGACTTCGTCAGTATTTTGATAGCAAACTCAGCAGGCGATACCATTTTTTCCGAATTAGATACAACCGTACCCATCGAGATCTATCCAGGCTTGGATGATGGGCTTTACTATGTCACGGTCAGAGACCGAGAGACTGGGTGTATACAAGCAGATTCAGTTCTCATCCGACCTCTTTTTGCGGAAACAGAAGATTGCAAGCCTCAAATTTTTGCGCCAAATGCCTTTAGTCCAAATGGAAATGGTCAAAATGAAACCTTCTTTGTCTACCCTAACCCATTCATTGACAAGTTTGAAATATTCATCTACTCAAGGTGGGGGGAGCTAGTCTATTACTCAGATCAGAAGGATTTTCAATGGGATGGTTACTTCAATGGAGCAGTCATAGGACCTGCTACTTTCTCCTATGTTATCAAGTTCACTAGCATTGAACAGCCTTCACTTGGAGCACTTTCACAATTCGGATCCATAACAATCATAAGGTGATATTGATTATAGAAGCATGAGCTTTTTTGATCAAATCTATCAACGCCTTTTTACAGAAAAAACGAAAGACGCGCCGATCGTCTTTGAGACGATCTCTAGGTCCCCTACTTATCAAAAATCGTATCAATCGTGGATTGTAAGTGAACAAACCTTACTTCGGGACATATTAAATGCCTACGAGTTTAAGAAAAAAGGGGTGATACAACGACCGGAAGTACACTTACTTAATGGATCCCAAGCAAATGGCTTAGCTATCTCTTATGGTGAGGACTTTCAACCTGAGGACTTTCTCTACCTGATGGATCACATCGCCGAAAGGGTCATCGAACTAGGCTATAAGAAAGCCAACTCGGACCGAATCATACGAGAAAAAGCAACATATACTGAAACGGTAGAAAAGCATTATTTAAAGCCAATTACAGGCGACACAACACCCCTAGACCAAAAATATGGTAACATATTATTGGAAGCTGTGAAGATTAATGAAACGCCTAGTTACTTTAAAATCAGTGCAAACACCTACAATGACCGAATGTATAACGATCCAGCACAATTTGATGAACTAATTCAAACCATACTTCGTTAAAGACGCCATGAAATATATCATAACCACAGTTCTACTCATTCTAGGTTCAACTCTATTAAGTGCTGATGCACTTCCTACTAACCTAAAAATCACTGTCATAGGTACTGAAGAATCAGTAGTTGAGGGTGTCACGGTAATTCTTTATGAAACAAAAGAGGACTACCTGAACTCGACCAATGCAATTGCCACACAAACCACAAATAAGAAAGGCTTTGTGAAATTTAAGAAGCTAAAACCAGCTATCTACTTCGTAGAAGCTAAGAAGGACAGCTTAAAAAATGATGGCTTGGAAGCGGCCACCGAAACGCTTACCGAAGGACGTACCAACACTGTGTCTATTACTTTAGAGTAACTATCGTTGCATGGTCAATAGCAGCATACCGTACGCTACCATCATTAACCAGAACTTTCCACTGTAATTAAAAAACTCCTTAACGATGTCCAATTCCATGAGGACAAGAACAAGGACAGTAAGCACAGAAATCAATCTCAGTAAGTTTCGGGTATTCTTGGTCATAGTGTCGAAAAAGTTTTAAAAGCTAAAGATATCTGTCTTTGACTTTTTTTTTTGAAATTGCCGTGATTTTGTAGACAAATGGCAAAAATAGGAAGTGATATCATAGAAGCAGCTACGATCCTGCGAGCGGGGGGACTTGTTGCTATCCCCACTGAGACAGTCTACGGATTGGCCGGCAATGCCTTTGATGAAAATGCCGTTCTTAGTATTTTCAAAGCAAAAGACCGCCCTAGTTTTGACCCCTTGATCGTTCACATTAAAAATCAACAGGCTTTGACGCAGTTGGTCAAAGATATTCCAGCTCATCTGCAAACTATGATAGATGATCTCTGGCCAGGGCCTCTCACCATATTATTAGATAAAAGAGCCAACGTTTCTGATCTAATAACCAGCGGGTTAACAAGGGTAGCCGTTAGGATCCCACGCCACGCCATCACGGAATCATTACTTCACTCTCTGGAATTTCCTATTGCAGCCCCTAGTGCTAATCCTTTTGGATACATATCCCCTACTACTGCGCGGCATGTACAAGATCAGCTAGGTGACAAAGTGGACTATATATTGGATGGGGGTCCAGCCGACGTTGGAATTGAATCTACCATCATTGGTATAGAAAATGAGAAAATAGTGATCTATCGTCTTGGTGGCACATCCCTTGAAACATTGTCTCAATATGGTGAAGTAACCACCTCGCTTAATAACAGCAGTAATCCGCAAGCCCCCGGTATGCTAAAATCACATTATGCACCCAGTAAGCCAATGCTAGTTGGGAATATTGAAGAGTTGGTCGAAAAACACGGAAATAAGACGCTCGGCATTATCTCTTTTTCTAAGCTTTACACGAATGTAGCCAAGTGTGAAGTGTTGTCTGAGCGAGGAAATCTAGATGAGGCTGCCCGCCAAATGTTTGGGGCCTTACGAAGGTTAGATCAAGAAAATATAGACCTGATTTTGACCGAGCCATTTCCAAATACAGGTGTAGGTCGTGCCATAAATGACAGGTTTCAACGTGCAGCAGTGAGATAACCAAGCGAACGTTTTGCATTTGGATTAAAACCGCCGAAATTAGCGTCAGAAAACTATATACCCTGACTTGTGTCCGTAAAAGAGGACAGCAAAAACAGAAAAAAATACGGAAAAACAGGTCCATGAGCGTAAAGCCGAATCCAGGCAAACGTGACGAATCATACATTTTTTAGATCTTATGAAAACAATAGAAGATTTTAATTTCAGAAACAGAAGGGCGTTGATCCGAGTGGATTTCAATGTGCCCTTAAATGCAGCTTTTCAAGTAACGGATGAAACCAGAATCAATGCTGCTATACCTACCATACAGAAGATCACACAGGAAGGTGGATCCGTGGTACTCATGAGTCATCTTGGGCGCCCTAAGACAGGGCCAGAAAATAGATTTTCGCTAAGACATATACTGCCAAACTTATCGTCGAAGTTGGGTGTAGACG
>JBLHTU010000140.1:0-10013 GCA_047627515.1 Cyclobacteriaceae bacterium
TTTCCACTTTAAGACGTTTGAAAAGCTCGATGGCCCTTTCCAGTTCTTGTTCCATGTTTTTTTCTTGATTAGAAATCTTGCTTAATTGTTCCTGCACCTCTTCACTGCTACTGTTTTCTTGCAATAAATTCTGCAGTTCATCATACATTTTGCGCGTTTCCTCATCTAGGACGTCATTCATAAGCTTTTCTAGTTGTTTAGCTTGTTCTTTAAGCTTGGTGCTGGGTTCTTTGAATTTTTCTTCCGTGTCGGAAAGGTCTTTGAGTTGATCTTCTAAATCTTTGAGGGACTTTTCCAGCTCTGCCCGTTGTTTTAAGAGTTCTTTAAGTAACATTTCCTCTTGCCAGTCGATTTTATTTTTACTGCGCAGACGTTTCTGTAGTTCTTCTATTTGTTCGGTAATTGAAGATGCCTTGTCAGCTGCTGCGGACATTTTCTGCTCAGCATCGTTGGCCTTTTTGGATATTTTGGCGTCAATATCCTTTGATGTAGGCAATTCAAGGGTGAAGACCTCAGAATAGACAGATTTGCCGCCATTAAAACCATCATTATCTGTGGTTACAACTCTGAATGATACTTTCGACGATGGGTTTTCTAACCACGCGGAAGAAATATTCTTTTTTTGATAGAAGCTTTTATTAGTCTTTGTGCCAGAAGCGGTAATCGATTCACCAAATGATTGATCATTTACTGATGTGAGTAAGCGAGTGGATGAGATTCCGTAGTCATCTGAGATGGTTCCAGAGAAAATGGCGTACTCATATAGAACAGTGTCGATATAGTAGTTGACTAACAAGGATGGCTGCTTGTCCTTCACTATTTCTATTTTGTAACTCAGTTTGTCCTGGTTCCGGCCATATTTGTTGCTAGCTACAAGATCATAACTTGAGGGTGTTCGTGCGATAAGTTGAGCCGCATAGGTCTGATTATCAGTTGTTTCTGCTGGAAAAGTGAGGGAGTCATTTAGTATAATGTTGACTTTATTGGCTGCTTGTGTTTTTATGTTCCACGTGATCACCGTTCCCTCTGGGACTTCTAAGTTGCCAGCATTCTGTATTCGTTTATTGTCTAGACCCGTATGGGGTGGAAAATCTAAAAATATTACGTATTCTGAAACCGTGGAGCGATCCACTACATGAAGTGGGTATTCAGCGGTAGAAAAGTCTAAAGCAGTGAAACGTACAGAGGCGGATTTTGGTACATTATTGTAGTTATATGTGAATTGATTGGGACTTTGCTTCAGCATTGGGATTTCTCGTGAACCAATCTTTATGTAAACCCTTTCGGGTATTGAGTTTCCTTCGAGCATTAAGATGATTTCATGTTCCTCGCCTGTGAAAACCACTGCCTGTTGGTTGATAAATTGGAAGTTGAACGGGGCGGGTTTTGTATAGTCTTGGCGAAAATGAAGGAGTCTTTTTGTACTATAAGTGTAAAGTGTAGGATATATCAGATAAAATGCGGCCATACTTAACATAATAAGCGCGATATATCGGCCATATTTAAGATTGTCCCGCAGACTGATGGCTGTGTTGAAAGGAATAGGCCGTAAATCGGAAGTATACGCATCGATACTAGCCACTAGTAAGCTTTGATCATCTAGAGTGATCGCCTCGAGTTGAAGTGCGTTTAGTAGTCTGTCTCTGATACTAGGGAAGTGTTTACCAAGATGGCGGGCAATGGAATTATCATCGAGGTTGGATGCTATCCATCCTTTATATTTTGCAAAAGGTATAAAAACACTGAGAAGAATGAGGATAGTTAATGCGAGTGATGAAGTAAGAAAGAGAACAGTGCGGATTCCGGAAGAAAACCAAAAGTAGTGCTCCAGTAACGAAAATGTGAGAAGGATAGCTAGTGAGGCAATTAAGAAAAGTAAAGCTCCTCTTAGTGCTGCATTGAGATAATACTTTTTACGGTAGCTATCTATTTTATTTCTTAGGATTGATGTACTCATAGTAGTGCTCAAACAAATAACCCAACTTCCTGCTCAAAGTACTCAAGCGCTTGCACTTTCAATAGTTTTTCTTGTTCCATCAGGTCGAAGTGAGGCAGTTTTTTAATTAATTTCCAGTGAGGCCACCCTTCCTGGTCAATACCTTCTAGTTGATAGTAACCTTCTAACGACATCAGTTTGCAGATGGCAATATGCATTAGGTCCTGCTTCTCTTCTTTAGAGTAGTTGATAGCACCCTTGCCGAGCTCTTGGACTCCAATAAGAAAGAGAACGGCATTCAGATCTTTGGGTCGTTTTCCTACACTTTCTTCTATCGCCTTTGTTAACATTGACCATCTTCTTTGAAGATCTAGATCCTTTTTGTAGACCATTTGCTATATTAATTCTATGAAACCAGTATCTGCGTTTATTACTAATATTTGGGATGATTTTTCAGCGTTGCTGTTCCCTCTAATTTGTGTAAACTGTCGCAAGGTCTTATTGACAAATGAGTATCACATATGTACGAAATGTCAGATTGCATTGCCAGTTACCAATTATCATAAGAGGCTAAACGATAATCCGGTTTACAATGATTTAAAAATAATGGAAAACTTACAGGGCGCAGCGGCTTACTTGAAATATAACAAACATGGGGTTGCGCAAAATGTTCTTTATAAGCTCAAATATAAAGGAGGATATACCCTTGGGGTACACTTTGGTCGCTTATACGGAAGTCATTTAGTAGACTGCATCAATGTAGACTGCATTGTGCCGGTGCCAATCCATCCAAAGAAACTAAATAAAAGAGGCTACAATCAGTGCATGGCAATAGCTGAGGGGTTGCAGCAGTATTTAGAGATACCGATCTACTCTGATGCAATAAGTCGAGTAAAGCAGACGGCTACGCAAACGAAGAACGACAAAGTGGATCGTTGGCGGGCGATGACAGATGTCTTCGCCGTGAAAGACCACGAAATATTGGCGGGAAAGAGAGTACTACTAGTAGATGATGTGATTACTACAGGAGCAACGATGTATGCGCTGTCATGCGCAATTGATCTTTGCCAGCCCACGTCAATTACTGTGGTGGCGCTTGCCAGCGGTAAATAAAAAAAGGCCCTCAATAAAAGGCCTTTTTCTTAAAGTTTAAAAATGTCGTTTTAGTAATTCGTTCCTGCTCGGATCATAGCACATCTAAACCCAATTGTTGAAGTTGAACTGTCCTCAAACATATACCTTCTTGTACCAGGGGATAACCAGTAAGCAACATCTGCCCATGATCCCCCTTTGAATACTCTCATTCTTTTTACAGGAGGAGCGTCTGCATTGTATCCTTTAGGTGAAATACCGGTGGCGATCGCCTCTTCTTCTGTATAAGCGGCTTCGTTTCCAATAAATGTATAATTAGCATCGTAACCACTTTCTTCATCTAAAAACCCATCTCGTCTAACGGGGTTAAGATCATCCATTTCTTGGAATGACAGAGGTCTATAAACATCCTGAACCCACTCATTGACGTTTCCAGCCATATTGTATAGACCGAAATCGTTTGGAGGGTAATCGTAGATGTATGTCGGGATCATTGCGCCGTCATTTAGTTTACCAGCAATACCAGCATAATCACCTCTTCCTCTTTTGAAGTTAGCTAACATAAAACCCATACTCTTTCCGTAAGGATTTCTTAAAGCATGACCATCCCAAGGATATAGTCTTCTATGAGTCTGAGTCTCATCTAGCCATTGTGTTCCGATAAGAGCTTGTGCAGCATATTCCCACTCGGCTTCGGTAGGTAGTCTATAATTAGGTAGAACTAAACCAGACTCTAATGGCGGAGGGGTAAAGTCAGGAAGACTTGAACCTTCTGCGCCAGCAAACGCTTCATCTGCACCAAGATCTTGCTCATAGTATCCAGCGTCATCAGCTAGTTCTATGTTTACAATCGTTGATCTCCATTTTGTAAAGTTGACTGCTTGTCTCCAGTTTACTCCTACAACAGGGAAAAAGCGAAACCCAGGATATCTATAGTAATGTTCGACATACGGATCGTTGTACGCTAGATCTTTTGCCCACACAGTTGTGTCAGGTAAGTTGTTCCTCCAGTACAATTCGTCTGAATCTGATTTGATAAAGTACTCGTACTCTAACCAGTGAATATTGGCAACTTCAGTTTCATCCATGTAGAAAGAGGCAACTGTTACTGCACGTTCGATATTATCTCTACTGTGCATGACATCCTCCTCAAAACTTCCCATGACAGTTCTACCACCCTCAATAAATATCAAGTTTGGCCCTTGAGGCTGACCGTAGTATTCATTTACTTGGAAACCACCTTCCTCGTTGTATTCGATACCTGTTGCCGTGCTTATAGGACCCGGAGAGGAACTAGTAGGGGCACCCCCACTCATACACGAAGTCATGATCACAGCTGCAGACAGGGTGAATGCCCCGTATTTTGCTGCATTGAATAATTTTTTCATATCCTGTTTAACCTTATAAAAAGCGCTTTGAGCTACTAATTAAGACAATTAAAACAAAAATACCTAAAAAGCCTTTGCCATTCAGTGTATTGTCGTTTTAATGAGAATAACTAGCACGCGGATTGCGCTTTATCAATCCGCATCTATAAAAAGTGAAAACACATCTTAATATTGTGTTATGTAGTAACTATTTCGTTTTTTCCGATCATCTCTGATAAGACAGACGCTGCATCATCGATCGTTGCAATGCCTTCTACTGATATGATCAGTTTATTTTTAAACTCTTTCATTTTTACTTTTTTGGAATGATCCTGCACGTAGTTAAGTATGGTACCGAAGACGGGTGATTTAAAATAGGCTTCTGACCTATCCTCAGGAATATGACACTTAAGCTGTCCATTTTTCATCAGCACTTTTTCAAGTCCAAGTTGCACCCCGAGCCACTTGAGCTTCACACTCTTGATTAATTCAATGACCTCACGAGGCATTTTGCCAAAGCGATCTTCAATGGAAGCGCTAAATGTGTCTAGCTTCTCTTGTGAATCTATGTCATCCAGCTGCGTATAAAGCTGTAGCCTTTCGGATGTATTGGTTACATAGTCTTGTGGGATGATAATCTCGAGATCCGTTTCTATGATACAATCTTGAACGATTGACATTAGGTTTTCTTTGTCGAGAAGCTCATTCGAAAATAATTCTTTGAATTCGTTCTCTTTCAATTCCGAAACAGCTTCATCAAGTATTTTGTGATACATGTCAAAGCCCATGTCATTAATAAACCCACTCTGTTCACTACCAAGCAAATTACCCGCGCCTCGTATGTCTAGGTCTCGCATTGCCACTTTGATTCCGTCTCCCAGATCAGAAAATTCCTGAAGCGTGAAGAGCCTTTTCCTAGCGTCAGATGTCAGGGCACTGGTTGGTGGCGTAAGTAAATAGCAATAAGCCTTCGTATTAGACCTTCCTACTCGACCCCTCATCTGGTGCACATCTGAAAGACCAAACATGTGAGCACGGTTAATAATGATTGTGTTAGCATTTGGTATGTCAAGACCTGATTCGATAATGTTGGTAGAGACCAAGACATCGAATTCGCCTTCGATGAATTGAATCATGATTTTTTCCAACTTCGGCCCTTCCATCTGTCCATGGGCGATTGCAATTCTGGCGTCGGGCACCATTCTCACAATAACGTTGGCGATGTTTTCTATATCACTTATGCGGTTGTGCACAAAAAAGACTTGTCCACCTCTTCTTATTTCGTGACTCACCGCATCTCGGATGATTTCATCTGAAAACTCACATATCTCCGTGGTTACAGGCCGTCTGTTTGGAGGAGGAGTAGCGATGATCGATAAATCTCGAGCACCCATCAATGAGAAATGTAAGGTTCTTGGGATCGGCGTCGCTGTCAAGGTTAATGCATCAACATTGACACGCATCTCTTTGAGTCGCTCTTTCACTTTCACGCCGAATTTTTGCTCCTCGTCGATGACCATGAGGCCCAGATCTTTGAAGGCTAGGTCTTTGTTGACAATTCTGTGCGTCCCGATCAAGATATCGATTTTACCATCTTTTAGGTCCTTTTTTGTAGCGCTGACTTGCTTAGTTGTCTTGAAGCGATTGATATAGTCTACAGACACAGCAAACTCTTTTAGTCTGTTGTGAAAAGTATGATAGTGCTGCATCGCTAGAATTGTAGTTGGTACAAGGACGGCCACTTGTTTGCCAGCATTTACTGCTTTGAATGCAGCCCTGATTGCAACCTCTGTTTTTCCAAAACCAACATCCCCACAAACTAGCCTATCCATCGGGTGAGGTTGTTCCATATCATCTTTGACATCCTGTGTTGCTTGGCCCTGATCAGGAGTGTCTTCGTACATAAAACTAGATTCTAGTTCAGCTTGTAAAAAGTTGTCGACGGGAAAAGCGAAACCAGGGGCAGTTTTTCTTTTAGCGTAAAGTTGGATTAAGTCTCTTGCAATGTCTTTTACCTTGCTTTTAACTTTCTTTCTTTTGTTTTGCCACTCAGGGCTTCCAAGTTTGCTAGTTACCGGAGGCTCTCCTTCCTTTCCACTATATTTCGATACTTTATGAAGGGAATGAATACTCAGGTACAGCAAATCATCATCTTTATAGACAAGTCGGAGCACTTCCTGTTTATTGCCATTGACTTCTACGGTATCCATTCCAGCAAACCTGGCCACGCCATAGTCAATGTGGACTACGTAATCCCCCGTACTTAGGGTCTTAAGTTCTTTGATAGTTAGCGCTTTCTTTTTGCTAAACCGGTCTTTTTCTTTTACCTGAAGGTGACGCTCAAATATTTGGTGGTCTGTGTAGACACAGACTTTGTTGTCATGATCAATAAATCCTTCACGAATATTATTGATAAGAGGAGTAAAAGTAAGACTAGCATCTATTTCCTCAAAGATGGACGTTAACCGCTCGAGCTGTTTAGGCGAGTCCGAAAGGATAACGACTTGATACCCAGAGGCGAGATATTCTAATAAGTTTTCCGATAAGAGGTCAAAATTCTTTTTAAAGGTAGGCTGAGGGCTCATTTGATATAAGACCTCTGTTTCTGTCGACAGATAAAAACGCTTACCAAACTCCAACAGCTTAAACTCTGACAGTTTTTCTTGAAAGAGATCTTGGGTGACAAAAAGAGACTCAGGTCTCATGCTTACTTGCGTGTAGCTACTCACTTCCATAATAGCATCGAATGATTCACTCACTTTTTGAAAGCTTTTATCGATTATATCAAGACACTCTCTGTAATCCTTGATCCAGATGGTACTGTTTGAGGGAAGATAGTGTAGGAAAGATTGCCGCTCCTCTTGCAATAACTTGGTTTGAACATCTGGAATAATGCTGAAAGAGCTAAGCTTCTTGTTTGAAAGCTGTGTTTCCGTATCAAATGAGCGAATACTTTCGATTTCATCACCAAAGAGCTCTACTCGGAAAGGAATGTCACTGGAGAAGGAAAAGATGTCCAGTATGCCGCCTCGAACAGAGAACTGACCTGGATCATACACAAAGTCATTCTTTTCAAAGTCATAACTAAGCAAAAGCTCCTCTAGAAATTCGGTGTCAAGCTTATCCCCCACTTTGGCATGAAACGTATGATTTACTAATGACCGTTTATTGATTACCTTTTCCGAAAGAGCTTCCGGATAAGTTACGATTATATAGTCTGGTTCGGCGTCAAGCCGATTGATTTGACTTAATACTTCTGCCCTATGAAGGATATTAGCATTTTCTGTTTCAGTGTATACATAGGGCTTTTTATAAGAGGTAGGGAAAAGCATAACACCCTGTTCTGATAGCTGCTTAATATCATGCAAAAAATAGGTGGCCTCTTCACGGTCATGAAGAACGACAACAATCGGACCTTTATATTTCTGCGCGATAGCCGACACAAATACTGCATCAGAGCTCCCCAACAGACCTTTTACCCTAACCGGCTGCTTGTTTTTCACGATACTGGCTACTAGAGAAGCCACCGCGGGATCCTCAGTATAGGTTTGGACGAGATTTTTTGTGAATTGCACCTTTTAGAATAATGAATGACAAAACTAGCTTGAAAATATCAACAGCAAGATTTTTATAACCTTTAGAATGGCAAGGAGTTATTTTTTAATCTAAATCTTATGCCGAGCCAACAAACCAAAGTATCAAAGAAGCACCCAATCTCACTCCTAGAACAGCTTCACCCTCATCAATTGGCGCTTTACCTCGCCATGTTTGGCAGTGGCATCCTGTTTCTATTTATAATGATTGCCCACTTCGCTACTAGATCACCTCAAGAAGTCTTTATCGTCTCAAATTATTTCTCTTACAGTACTTCGATTCTTCTATTCTCAAGCTATCCCATTGCAAGGTTAATGATGGCTTACATCAGAGAAGAGGGCCGAAAAATGATATCTGGTTTATCCATTGCTTCATTTGCTGGGTCAATCTTTGTGCTATTGCAATTGATAGGCTGGTCCGATATGATTGGTCAGGGCCAGGACATGACGGGAAGATCCGGTGGGTTCCTCTATGTATTATCGGGATTGCATTTACTGCACATTGTTTCCGTGGTGATTGTTTCCTCTTTTATGATGTATCAATATGCCAAAAGGCTTGTTGACCCAGTCAAAACACTTTTACTGTTCAATAATCCCTACGAACAAATCAAATTGAAAATGCTTATGCAAGCGTGGGTTTTTCTCCATATGGTCTGGGTCATCATTTACGTCTACTTCGTTTTGCTGAATTAA
Source organism: Cyclobacteriaceae bacterium (assembly GCA_047627515.1). Taxonomy (GTDB): domain Bacteria; phylum Bacteroidota; class Bacteroidia; order Cytophagales; family Cyclobacteriaceae; genus JAYPLE01. The sequence continues at coordinate 8,682 of JBLHTU010000140.1, forward strand.
TGGATATTTTAAGATTTACCTGTAACCTTTCAAGACCAAATACTGTATATATAATCACATAAGGAATAATTACATGGCGCTCGCGTTATGCTAATGCTTTCTTTTAGGTTAGGTTGGTGATTAGGCGCATACTCTTTATGAGGTGCGCCTTTTTTATTTGCACAGCCTTATCATGGATTTTCTACCGAAGCGTTTATTTTAGTCGCATGAAAAGAATAATTCCTTTTATCCTTGTTTTCTTGATTGCGTTTCCTGCCCTGCCTTGGGGACAGACAGGTCATCGAGTTGTGGGAAGTATAGCACAGAAGCACCTCACAAAAAAAGCCAGGAAGAACTTGCAGAAGATTTTGGGCAATGAAAGCCTCGCCGAAATCTCCACTTACATGGACTTTATTAAATCTGAAAGCAGCTACCGGCATATGAATCCGTGGCATTATTGTACCATTCCGGATAGCAGTACTTACGAAGAAGCAGGGACCCCAGCTGAGGGAGATGTTATTGCGACATTGAACAGAATGGTCGAAGAACTCAAAACGAAAGACTTTACAGATGAGGATGAGTTATTCGCACTCAAGATTTTGACGCATTTAGTGGGGGATATTCATCAGCCACTCCATGTTGGGAATGGACTTGATAAAGGGGGTAACGACGTTAAACTGGAGTATTTCTGGTCCTCAAGAAACCTTCATAGTATATGGGATAGTGGAATAATTGATGGGCAGAGCTTTAGCTATTCAGAATATACAGACTGGATCAATCACCCAACTGAGGAACAAATCACTACTTGGCAGTCGGCTTCAGTATTGGATTGGGCTTATGAATCCAAAGGACATCGAGCACAAGTGTACGATTATCCGGAAAATGGAAAACTGAGCTATCGGTACAACTATGATAATATCGCCGTAGTCAATGAGCGGCTTCTACAGTCTGGGATTAGATTAGCAGGCATTCTGAACGAAATTTACGGTTAAAGGATAAATGCGCGCATTTTATCAGTTGCTCGTTCCATTTCCACCAAGGCCTCTATTGAAATAACAGCTTCTCGGTCTAGGTTAAGGATGGAGGCCGCCTCCATTACTTTTTCCTTTTCCTCATCTGCATAATCGTCATCCGCGCAACTCATCCGTACTGCATCATAAATTAGTAATCGGTTAAAGTCGGCTATAGATGATGCATTGAAACTGTTGAAGATTTCTTTGAGGTTTACGTCATCAAAGTCGAAAGTTTCCCAAGCAGCAACAACCTCTTGCGATACACCTAATGATCTGGCAAGAGAGATGGTTAGCCACTCAAGTTCAGGGTCGGATACTTCTCCGTCTGAGCCTGCAATGG
>JBLHTU010000141.1:0-9991 GCA_047627515.1 Cyclobacteriaceae bacterium
AGACAGACTATATGGTAGAATTTGGCTAGGTGTCGGTATTTCTATTTTACTCACTTTGATGATGATGCAGGAACTCAATGGTTTTCATAACCCTGTGATCATGGCGACCGCTGCCATTGGTATGTTTATAACAGGCAGCATGCTTAAGTACCGACCTGTGATGTATGGAGCCTTTATTCTTTGGGCTGCAGCGGTTATTGAATGGCAGCTGCCGCTGGAACATCACTACTTAGTAAGCGGTATTGCCGTTACAATCGGATATTTGATTCCAGGCTATTTATTAAAAAGGTCAGAAAAATGAGTGAATTCCAGCCACTGGACCCGCTACTTCATTCTCAATTGAGATTGGCTGTCATGTCGCTCTTGATAGGACTTGAAAGCGCTGACTTCACTTTTCTCAAAGAGCAGACAAAGTCCACCGCTGGTAATCTATCTGTACAAATTGATAAATTGCAAAAAGCAGGTTATATCACAGTTGAGAAAACATTTAGAGGAAAGCGTCCACTGACAACTTGTAGGATTTCTAAGACTGGTATCAGTGCTTTTGAAGCCTATGTGAATAACCTCAAAAAGTATATTAACTAGTTTTTTTTGCCAATTATGTTTGTAACATAAATTACTTTATAATATAAAAAATATAATATTTGTGATTCTATTCATCTGTTGTATTTGACCGGCCTTTGGTCAATCTGAGTTAGACCAGATGTCAAGAAGTGCCTATCTTAAAACGTCTCAGACGCTGTGGGAACGAACGGTTATGAGCGCTCATCAACAGTATCAGAAGACAAGCGAAGTAGATGACCTTTTTCAATGGAACGTCAGTCAATATGCACTACTCAACTCGACTATGATTAACAAAAATCAACAACTTTTTGACCAGTTTGATGTCAATGTCGACGTGTTATTTAATTTAAATCATCGTCTTGCAGAAACAAAGACACTTGCTGCTGAGGTGAGTGGATTGAAGATCGCTTATGCTCCCTGGAAGGGAATAATTCTAGGTCCCCAAAGAGGATTCTTTATCGATGAAGCTGTTTCGGGTGATCCAGAAAGTACACTGGTGAATAAGTTGATGGGTAACTATCTGTTTTTTACGTATTATCATCAGTACGTGAAAGCATTTGAGAAGGAAGGCTGTACTAATGGATGTACCTTGATACACTTGCTTAGGTCAGGTGTACCGTCGAGGAGAGTATAATTAGGCTATCGCTGCCTATCAGAAAGCACTAGAGGCAGCGCCAGAATTCGTCTGGGTGAAGACCGTGCTGTTACTAACGGCTCAAGCTTAGCAAGGATCAGGAAATATTGGTTCCGTTGTTTTATCCTATTTGCCCCCCTTGCCGGTAGGTGCTTAGTCATACAATGTCAACGGGAAAGTGATAGATGCAGCGACTGGTGAGTCTCTGATCGCTGCACATGCTCTATCTATTCAGGATTGGAGGATTAGATGTTGAAGGGCGCTCGCAAGATTTTGAAGGAGTTATGCCAGTCTTCGGGTATGCGCTAAGGGAGAAGCACCCGCATCTCGCAATTTCACAAACTAGCCATAGACGCTTACTTGATGGGTATGGTTTTCTAACCTACCGCCCCTCAAAATATATTTCTTTTGGTTATGCGCTGCGATCCAATGCACCCATTGATGGACAAGAGATGAGGCTTGGTCGCCAGTCAGTGATCACTTATACTCCGAATCAGACACATCAGTTCATTTGGTCCAATAGTACCTACCATAAATTTAGTCTAGGAAGTGATTCTCAGGCACAGTGGATTAAAACATGTCTGCAGAGTGTGGATATCAATTAAGGGCAGGTAAGCTGACCAGTACTTTGTCAGGCTATTTAAAAACGAATCAATGCGACCAGGTCAACACCGACATAGCAGGCTTCGAAATATTTGCAAGATATAAGCTAGCCAAGCGGTTATTTGCCGATATCAGCTACCGCTTTATCGATATGAAAGAAAGCCAAGAGGGGCAAAAAATCACTGGTACATATGATTTGAATTATTTAGTTCGAGGAGGTTTCGAGTGGCAGTCCAATAGCTTATGGACGTTAGGCGCACGAACACTTTTTAGACAAGGGGTCTATTTCTCACCGGTGCTTACTGTTGATTTTTCTAATGATCTGAATGCCTATGAGCCTATTTATGTCTCTAAAGCGGAGAGGGAACGATTGCCGGGCTATCAAATTGTCGATTTGAATATCTCACAGCTCTTTTGTTTGACAGATAAAATGAGTGGGGTATTATTTGGGAGTATGTCTAATGTATTGGACCGAAAGAACATACCAGAAATTGGTTGTAAATTTTTTTTCAGAGGAAATACTACAATTTTTTAGCAGGCGTACCGTGTATTTTGGCTTGGTAATCTACTTTCAATAGCTCCCCAAGTACTTCCTTAAAAACCATTCTATTGAGACTAGAAGAAGTATCAAGGCGAGTAACCATTTGGATTCACTCAAGGAGTAGTAGTTTTTTTCAGAGGTTAGCAGTGTATTGAATTTCTCCGCTTGCATAGTTGACGTAAAAGCATCTATTTCTTCAAAAGCATAGAACTTGCCTCCTGTTCGATCAGATATTTTCTGAAGCATACCATAATCCGCTTGCAGCCGAATTTTTTCCAACTGAGTTTGCTTGACCAGAAATTCACCTGTTTGCTTCAATTTTTCACCTAAGATCTCTGCGGTCGCAATGTATTGATACGTACCGGGAGCCAATGTATTCAGATCGAATTGGTTATTACTCTTATCTGACACAAAGTCAAATTGGCGCTCTACATTCTGTTCATCGGCGATAGAAATTTGGATCGGTATTTGGCTAATCTGCTCGTAAATCTCGTTGTATACTTCAGCACGGAATATGACAGTGCTGCCTTGCTCATAGATTCTATTAATGGGTTCTGTACGAAATTTCCGTTTATCATTTCTGACACTTAGGTACTGAATGGTGCGCGACATCAGCTGATCAAATACTTTCGATTCTTCATTTATTGCAGACTCTTGTAGTCTCCATTTCCAGATGCCAGTTCCCATCAATACGGCAAACTTGGCACTACCATCATCATAAAAACTAAGCAGAGATCTGGAGGTCTGCTCATTTCCGACTTTCTGGTAAAGTAGTGTTTCGTGAGGCCCATTCATCTTTGTTTCTGCAAATGGCGTAGTAATAGATGGGTAGGTCGCCAGAATGTCTTCAGCATCAAGAGCCAAAGTGAATTTTGAAAAGGAGGCTGCTAAGCCTGGAATTACATTGTCTTTCTGATTTGTATATTCAATCAAACTTATTTTTGCCTCGTCAGTAAGTAAACTCGGATCTAGATTTGCCGAAACCATGTAGAATTTCGCCGCAGTAGGTAATTCCAATTTTGGTAGTCGGCTCCGTCGGTCAAAAGCATTATGATAGATTACTACATCGTAGCTGTTTGTTTCATCAAACTTTGTCAAGTCAGGAATAAACAAAAAAGTACGGTAATTTTCTGATTTGGCTAGTGCCGCTCGAATAGCTCTAATATCCGGATGAGGTCCGGAAGCCACGATCAATATATTTTCCTTTCCTTCGACAACATCCACATAAAAGTCATATTGATCATTTGCAGTAGCATCATCACCTTGTAGATGGTCTATAAATGCTGTATATCTATAAAGCCCTGCTTCATCTGCGTCGATTGTAAGTGTAACCACATTTTGATCTTTCATTGATATCTGCTGCTGGTCCTGAATCTTACCCGATTTTTCAACCCGGACATTGAGCGATTGACTACTAAAACCATTACTAGTGATAAGGATATCAACGTTGAATTTATTTCCCTGATATACTACTTTGTTTGATTTTACCTGAATAATAGCGTTGTCTTTTGGAGACAAAGTATCACCGACTCCAATCGTGTAGACTGGTATTAAAGAGGAAGCATATGCAGGTGAATAGCCACGATTATAAATTCCGTCAGAAAGCTGAATAATCGCCGCTAAGTTTCTTCCTTCGTATTGCTTCAGTATTTTTTCAAGCTGAAGGTTCAGATTACTCTCTGGATGGTCAAACAAGAGTTCATCAATTTGCCTAGGGCCGCTGAGATCATAAGTAACTACTTCATTGCCGACGGCAGTCAGCTCTTGACTGAGTTGATTTAAATTCTTTAAGATAGCTGCAGTATCAGCTTTGTCGGCAATCGAAATTGAATTATCAACCGCTATGGCGACAATAGGGGGATGCTCTGTGATAACCGTAAACTTCATGAACGGCTGCAGCAGTAGAAAAAGCAGCAGAAAGATAGAACAGAATCGCAGACCGCCCAATATCCAATTCATCTGGGTAGACCAAGGTCTATTTTTCTTACTGTACAGCAACCAAGATAGACCTGCAGCAAGTAATACCTCTGGAAAGAGCCACCAAACTTGCTGCTGAAGTATCAGAAATTGTTCTTGCATATTGATCTAAGGTCGTTCTTCAGAAACGATGCAATCTAAAGAGAGTTTGTTCAAAATGTAGGTACTTTCAGATGGATGGTCATCCATCTGAATAGGATAATAAGGAAGCCATTGATTAAGTAAGCATTCCACCATCGACCTGTAACACCTGGCCGGTCATGTAGGATGATAAGTCTGAGCCTAGAAACACACAAGCATTCGCTACATCTTCTGGTTGCCCTCCTCTTCGAAGTGGTATGGCATCACGCCAGCCCTGAACCGTTTTCTCATCTAGCACCTCTGTCATCTCTGTTTCGATAAAACCCGGAGCTATGACATTACTTCTAATTCCTCGTGACCCTAACTCAAGTGCAACAGATTTAGAAAACCCAATGATACCAGCCTTGCTTGCAGAATAATTTGCCTGTCCCGCATTTCCTTTGAGCCCTACTACTGAAGACATGTTGATAATGGAACCACTGCGTTGTTTCATGAATGGTTTTGTGACGGCCTTCACTGTGTTGAAACAAGACTTAAGGTTGATAGTCATGATCTGATCCCACTGCTCCTCACTCATCCTCATCAATAGATTATCTCTGGTAATACCTGCATTGTTAATCAGGATGTCCAGTTTTCCAAAATCTTCGATGACCTGTGAGATCAATTCATTCGCAGCTGTAAAATCAGAAGCATCTGATCGGTAACCTTTGGCAGTGATGCCTTCAGCATTAAGTTCCTGCTCAAGTTCCTGTCCTTTTTCGACACTTGACAGATAGGTGAATGCTACATCGGCACCTTGTTCCGCATATATTTTTGCAATAGCTCGGCCAATTCCTTTCGATGCGCCGGTGATTAAGGCTACTTTGCCAGATAATAATTTCATATGTGTAGAGTTTGTCTTGATCTAAACCGCTAAAATATAAAGACTTGAAGAAAATCAGATCAGTTTATGAGTTTGACCTGTTTTTGGACGGAGTCATATAACTTTGTGATCCTTCAATAAAACAGACAAAAAGAATATCATATGGCATCACAATACGATTTGATAGTAATTGGTAGTGGACCTGGTGGATATGTAGCAGCGATTCGTGCTTCACAACTAGGGATGAAAGTAGGTGTAGTGGAGAAAGCAGAGTTAGGGGGCGTTTGCTTAAACTGGGGCTGTATACCTACTAAAGCATTGCTAAAAAGCGCACAGGTCTATGAATATATCAATCATGCTAGTGATTATGGTATATCAGTCAAAGATGCGAAAGTTGATTTTGGAGCTATGGTCAGCAGAAGCCGTGGCGTTGCCGATGGAATGAGTAAAGGCATCCAGTTCTTGTTTAAGAAAAATAAGATTGATCATATCCAGGGCCATGGAAAACTTGTGAGAGGGAAAATGGTAGAAGTGACTGGAGAAGATGGAAAGGCGACTACGTATCAAGCTAAAAATGTTATCATAGCGACAGGTAGTAGATCTCGTGTATTGCCTAACCTTCCAATAGACAACGAAAAAATAATAGGGTACCGCAAAGCGATGGTACTTGATAAGCAGCCTAAGAAAATGGTGATTGTTGGTTCTGGAGCCATCGGTGTGGAGTTCGCTTATTTTTATAATAGCATCGGTACGGATGTAACGATCGTAGAGTTTATGTCGAACATTGTGCCAGTGGAGGACGAAGAAGTTTCAAAAGCCTTGGCGCGAAACTTTAAAAAGAATGGTATCAAAATCATGACCGATTCAGAAGTGACATCAGTAGATACCAAAGGGAAAGGATGTAAAGTCTCCGTGAAGACTAAGAAAGGGGAGGAGATACTTGATTGCGATATCGTATTATCAGCAGTAGGCGTTGCGACGAATCTAGAAAATCTGGGTCTTGAGACGTTGGGTATCAAGACCGAAAAGGGAAAGGTCATCGTAGATGATTATTACAAAACGACGGTAAACGGCGTATACGCAATTGGAGATATTGTACATGGTCCAGCACTTGCGCATGTGGCTTCTGCAGAAGGTATTATTTGCGTAGAGAAACTAGCTGGCCAATCACCAGAACCATTAAATTATAACAACATCCCTGGATGTACTTATTGCTCTCCAGAGATTGCTTCAGTTGGTTACACAGAGAAAGCTGCTAAAGAAGCTGGCTATGAAATCAAAGTTGGTAAATTTCCTTTCACCGCTTCTGGAAAAGCAAAAGCGGCAGGGGCACCTGATGGCTTTGTGAAAGTAATATTTGACGCAAAATACGGAGAGTGGCTAGGTTGCCATATGATCGGAGCTAATGTGACAGAAATAATCGCAGAGGCAGTTTCAGCACGTAAATTAGAAACCACAGGTCATGAAATCATCAAAACTGTCCACCCGCATCCAACGATGTCTGAGGCTGTGATGGAAGCTGCTGCAGCGGCATATGATGAGGTCATCCACTTGTAAGATCTTACATTTCAAAATACGAAAAAAGGAAGAGGCGCCCACGGGCGCCTCTTCCTTTTTATCTACTTCTTGATTTTCGTTATTTATCAAGTTCTAGTCTTTCTGAAATTACTTGATAACCAATACCCTTGGGTTGACTGGGTACAGCCATTCGATGCCTCGTTCAGTGATTACGGCGTCGTCTTCTAGCGGGACCCGCAACTTCTTGCCGCCCCATTCAGGAATTTTTGTGTAGGCAAAAAACTCGATTGAGATCAGGTTGGATGGTTTCAGTTCATAACCTAGTCTCACTGGATTGAAGAAGGCTATCGATGGACCTATCCCGTGTCCCCAGTTGCCTACCGAATGGCATCCAATGATCACATCTGTCTTATCTAGATCAGTAAACTGATTGAAAGATTTCATCTTGTTGAACCCCGCTTCAGTAAGGGCGCTATAGACGGCCTTCTCCGCTTCGAGAGCAGTTACACCTGGTTTGATGGTCTTTTTGATAATATCTCTCACTTTTACGCCCTGATCAAAAGCATTTTGAATGCCTGCGGGTACTTCCGTTTCACCTTCCTTTAGAACGTATGCGATCCGCTTCATATCAGTATACATATTCATCAGTCCGACACCCCAGTCGATCATGAGTACATCTCCACGCTGTATGATCCGGTCTGTGGAGGTAGCTTCCACACCATCGGGCCCCGTGATGTAGACGGAAGGCATGCCAAAGGAAGAACCTAGATTGTGTTTGAATTGCTGTTCTTTCATCCACCATGCTACATCCTCAAGTGTTGTGACGCCTGGGGTAATAATTTCATTTGAAAAGGCTTTTTCAGCGATTGTATATGATAATTCACCAGCTTCTCCATAGATGGCGATTTCACTAGCCACTCGTCTGGAGCGAAAATCGGACACTAGTTTTTCAGCAGAAACGAACCTATCAGTATATTTTTCCCCAAGTACCTCCGCCAATTCCAGATAAGCCGTGTAGGTAAGTCCATCGGCCCCACCAAAATTCTTAGAGTAGTTGAGCCCAATCCGTTTCGGATCACGGGTAGATACATAATCTTTCAATTCACTTACTTGCCCAAAGTAATCATAGGTTTTGCCTTCCTCGACCAAGTACCCTCCGATGCCAAGCGTGGCACGTTCTATTCGATCAGTACCAAGATCAGTAAAGATGTAATATCCTGTGCCGCCCACATATCCTTCTCCCATGTCAGCATAAAGAGGATCAAGATTACCTTCTCGGTTAGAAATGATCCACATATCTATCTTGTTTTCTTTCATTACCTCAGGTAAGATCAAGTCAAATTTATCACTTCGGACTTGATTCATTTTGCGCCATCGACGCATGGCTTCCTGACCGTAAGTAACAGATGAGCAGAGGATGAGGATACTGGTCAATAGGATCTTCATAGGTGTTGTTTTTTGACTAAAATAGCCCTATTTCCTGATTTGGCTTTGATAAAATAGATCTCTCCTGTGACATTGTCCATTTGAAATGAGATCGTATGAGATTCAGGTAGTAGTCGCCGACTGGTTAGTTGGACGATAGCTCCATGAGTTCCCTTGCATAGTTTTCATTAGGGCTACCAGCTACATTAAGTCTGCCATCCAGAAACTTGAGCATAGCGTTATCAAGGGTTATTTTCTGAGTTAGTTTCTTGAGATTAATTTCAATTGGAAGCGTTTCTGGTTCTGTTGATTCTAAGTCTTCTGGATCAAAGTTGGGATTAGGGCGTTCGGAATCCAGTGTGTCTAGCGCATACTTGCGAAAAAGAGCTTGCTGAAAATAGATCGCTTGCGAATTATTGACAGAGGATTGTTTGGTCGTGAATAATGTATGTAAAAAGAAGACTAGCCTTTCGCGAAAAGCATAGGGAAGATGAGTAGAGCTATCTACTCCATCAGCCAATAGCTGACCAATCATCCAGGCATTCAAATATCGTGTTAGCTGAAAGTTTTCACTATTAGCATCAGTGGTTCCAGTAGTGATCCACTCGGTCCCTGTCAACGGATCGACCGGTAGCGGGGGATCTGGTAAGTCGATAGGCGAATCGGGGATCAATTGAGCAATAGCTTCCTGAGGAGTCAGAATGGCGAACGAATTAATCGTAGCAATATCCGCACCACCTATAGCGCGCCGTAGTAGATGACTTGCTCTTTTGACCCCAAGCTGCTCAGTTAATTGGTTGAGAGGCATACAAGTAGTTTAGGGTTTTGGACTTCTAAAGTAGTGTAGAAATATATTTAATCATAACTATTCTATGAATGTTTATATCGATTGTTTAAATCACACTTTTTTTGAACTAAAACCGCTTTTTGGAAATATATATGTATCGACTACGTTTTAGTGTATCTCAGACTTCTTATGAAATATTACTTATTACTACTGATAGGGTTTTCTTTTTCGGTATCTGCACAAGACAACTTGGCTACAGGCTATACGCTGATCGGAGGAGGATTCAATATTGGCCTGAGTGAAGATCGAAATGAATCAAGTCAAAATACTAGTATCAGGGCGTCAACGCAAATCGGAATTAGCCCGTATTTTGGGAAAATGTACAATGAGGAAAATATGGCAGGTTTATTTCTTACTATTTCTCATGATGATCAGTCATCTAATTTGAACCAATCAATTAGCGCCGTGGGTGATGTTCAGAACCGGTCTGTTGGATTAGGAGTTTTTCATCGTAGGTTTCTCAAGGTCAGCGACCGGTTTGGTGTTTTTGTTCAGTCAGATTTGGGATACGAAAGAGCAACAGTAGTAGAAATTGACTTTCCTAATGGTGCTGTATCTGATAGATCATTTCTGGATCAGTCAAGGCATTCGATTTATTTAAATACAGGGTTAGGTATATACTACTTTGTTACTTCCAGCTTTGCTTTGGAGACTAGGGTTCGTCTGGGTAGCCTAGAATGGCAAAAAAGCGAATTCAGTGTTGAGGTAACCAATGAAGGTAATCCTTTGACTACTAAGCAAGAACGAACAAGTGAAAGCATTGATCTGGTTGTCCTTAGGACGCTGGCGTTTGATCAATTTTTAACGATTAACTTCTACTTCTAATGGCACGCAAGTACTTATTTCTGTTTCCTTTAATATTTGCAAGTACCCAAGTTCTGATGGGCCAGCAGAGGCTCAGTGAAGGCCTTGGAATGTTTGGTACAGGTGTCAATATAG
>JBLHTU010000142.1:0-9947 GCA_047627515.1 Cyclobacteriaceae bacterium
AGACTTTAAGCTTTTGAAATCCTCTTTGACGCCGAGATCGTGTATTTGTTTCCAATAGGCGACTTGAGGTAATTTATCGAAGCTAAAAATCGCCAAATTTGGAAATGCTTTTTTAAGCGGTTTGACACGAGTGTAGATATCCTTACTGGAAACAAAAAGCATATCTAGTTCAGCTTGCTTGAAGATATATAGGTAGTCTTTGCTACCGAGACTGGGGTACATGGGCACAGAAACTGCTCCTATCAATTGGCAGGCAAGGTCAACAAAATTCCACTCAGGACGACTTTCACTAATCAAGCCAATTTTATCTCCCTTTTTTACGCCTGACGCCAACATGCCCAAGGCAATCCGTGAGGAAACGCCAATCATTTGCTTGGTAGAATAGCTTTTCCATTGATTACCCACCTTATGTGATAAGCAGACTTCCTGAGGGTAGTTTTTATACTGGTGAAAGATCAGGTCAAATACGCGCGTTCCTTTCTTCATGGCAAAATAAGGTTCTTCTGGTTGATAGATCACTGCACTAATCTTATGTGCAGGGGTTTTGTTCTTGACCGCAATGAAAACCTATCTTTGTCTCTGATAAAAATGACTGTGGATGAACGGGTCAAAAGAGGTGGTTTTTCAGGATTTTATGCCGGAAAATGTATGTTTTGGGTGTGGTAAGGAACACCCTGATGGGCTTAGAATAAAGAGTTTTTGGGAAGGAGATACGTCAGTTTGCCAGTGGCAACCCCAAACAAAGTATGCAGGCTGGCCCGGGTTGCTCAACGGAGGAGTGATCGCCACGTTGATTGATTGCCATTGTATGTGTACAGCCATGGCTGCAGCCTATCGAGACGAAGAGCGGTTATTAGACTCATTACCAGAATATCGGTACGCTACTGGCTCATTGAACCTTAGCTACAAGCGCCCGACACCTACCCAGGAGATAGTTAGGGTAGAAGCAAAGGTAATTGAGACCAAGGGGCGAAAAACCAGACTCTCCTGTGTGTTGTTTTCTAAGGAGCAGATCACCGTAGAAGCGGAGGTCGTTGCTATTCGTGTATTTGACAGTAGCGTTGTAGATAACTTGAACCCATTTAAATAGATTAATTTTACCGGATGTATCCAATACTTTTTGATTTAGGCTCTTTGAGTATCCATACGTATGGTTTTATGATCATGCTTGGGGCTCTTTTTGGTTATCTGTATATGTCCTATGCGGTCAAAAAGGACCTAGGAATCGACTCGGATAATGTTCAAACATTAGCGATTTGGATCATTTTTGCAGCCTTCGTAGGAGGTAAGCTCTTCTTTTATTTTGAAAGACCCGAATACTATTTTAACCCTCCGTCTAATATGCTTAAGAGCTTTAGGCAGGGCTTTGTTTTTTATGGTTCCTTAATCTTTGCGGTACCTGTTGCCATTTGGTTTTTTAGGAAAAACAAATGGCCGGTTTGGGCATTTATGGATCGACTAGCGATTGCCGCAACGATCGTACACATCTTTGGTCGGATGGGCTGTTTTTTTGCGGGTTGCTGCTATGGGTTGCCTACAGACAAAGCATGGGGAGTTGCATTTACAGACGAGCTATCGCAGGCAAAACCTCTGGGGGCACATTTGCATCCAACACAATTGTACGAAGTGCTCAATATATTGATCATTATGGTGGTGCTTTTTATGTTCAAACGCCATAAACGTTTTGAGGGGCAGTTGTTTTTTATCTATGTGATCTTGTATTCGATTGGCCGCTCGATTGTAGAAATCTACCGTGGCGATTTGCGTCGAGGGTTTATCATTGAAGATATTTTGTCTCATTCGCAGTTTATCGCGCTGCTACTTATTGCTGCAACGCTAGGGGCGTATCGCTACTTTTCGCAAAGGTCAGATCTGAAAGTAAAGTAAGTTAGGCAGGCAAGCGAACCTGCAGAGCTCTTGGCAGCACGTTGATCCTAAAGGGAGGTTTTCCAAGGTATTCGCCATCTATATGAGCCTCTAGGGCAGGATGATGATTGATTACCAGCTCTTTTGCATGATACAACGACACTTCGTCCAGGACATCATGTTTGCCTTGCTGCAGACTCAGAATATTAAGCCACCTTTTTAGGGCACTTATCTTACCTATTTCGCAAATAGCTAGTAGGCCGTCGTCGAGCTTGGCGTGCGGAGTCAGTTGAAACCCACCACCGTAGGTTGTGCCTTTGCCAATGGTCAATAAAATAAGGCTCTTAGTTGTGGCAATCTTATCTATCTCCAATGCGAATGACCGGTCTTGATAACCAGATAATATCTGAAGGACATGATAGTAGTATTTCGCTTGTCCTGTGAGAAAAGGGATTTTTCGGTGGAGCATATCTGCCACGATCTGTCCATCGAATCCAATCCCCATGCCGTTGACGAAAAACCTATCATTGCATTGACCGAGGTCAACAGTAGAAATCTTACCGGATAGCGCCGTTGCAAATTGACTTTTTGGATCTTTGGGAAGGCCTAAAGCTTTGACATAATCATCACCTGAGCCAGCAGGGATAAAGCCCACGGGAATCTTTTGCTTAAGTCCATTGATAGCTTCATTGATGGTGCCATCTCCGCCGACAATGATCAGGTCTGTATGCGAGCTATTCAGAGATGCCTGTACCTTCTTTGTGCCGCGACAGGTATCTGTGGTTTCATGGACGTCCAGCGTAATCTTTTCCTCTAAGTGCTCCGAATAGGCGGATAGGCCCCGTACTAATTGCCCGACTTTATTCCGGCCAGCTGCCGGGTTAGTAAGCACAAAGACTTTACGGTTCAAGGGTTACAGGTTTTCTAGGATGTAATCGGTCATCATTTGATATAAATGAGGCCGTCGATTTCCTAGACCATGTGCTCTATCTGGATAGTAAAACGACCGGAACTGCTTACCTGCATCTGTCAGTTTATCCTGCAAAGCGACGGAATTTTGAAAGTGTACATTGTCATCTCCGGTGCCATGAACGAGCAAGAAATTTCCTTTTAGCTTGTCTGCGTGCATCACAGGGCTGTTGTCATCATACCCAGCTGCATTTTCTTGAGGCGTTCTCATGTATCGTTCTGTATAGATAGTGTCATAGTATCTCCAACTCGTCACAGGAGCTACTGCAATCGCCGTTTTGAAAACATCTGCTCCTTTGAAGATCGACAGTGAGGACATATAGCCACCGTAGCTCCATCCCCAGACCCCGATTCTCGAAGCATCTATGTAACCATAACCCCCAAGTGTTTTGGCAGTGGAGATCAGATCTTCCACTTCATATTTTCCCATCTGTTTGTAGGTCACTTTCTTGAAAGCTTCACCACGGTAACCGGTGCCTCGCGTATCAACTACAGCAACGATATACCCTTTTTGCACGAGCATCTGGTGCCAGATGTAATGTCCTCCTCCCCAGCGATTTGATACATTTTGAGAACCGGGACCACTATATTGAAAAATGAGCAGTGGGTATTCCTTGCCTTCTTCAAGGAAACTTGGCTTGAGGAAGAAACCATTTAGTTGATCACCGTTATCGTTCTTGATTTCGAAGAACTCTTTGTCTGCGAGACCATACGTCTGGATATTCTGCTGCAAGTCAGCATTGTCTTCCATCACCTTGATCAGTTGATTGTCAGCGGTCTGATTGAGCGTGATTGTCAGCGGCTTTGTAGCTGACGAGAAGTAATTCATATAGTAGGTGCAGTCATCGCTCATGTCAATACGTGCAGAACCCACTTCATTTGTCAATTTCTTCTTCCCTTTACCAGACAAGGAAATACTGTATAGATGTTGCTCAAGTGGAGACTCCTCGGTTGAAATATAATATAAGACCGGTGTTTTTTTTCTTTGATCTAGGCCGACAAGGCTGACGGCTTCAAATTCGCCTGATGTGACTTTTCGCACAAGCGAGCCATCCAAGTTGTATAGGTAGAAATGTTTGTACCCACTTTGTTCACTGCTGAATAGAAATTGCTTTCCATTTTCCAAGTACGTAAGGTCATCGCAAAAAGTAAAATCTATATAAGTATTGCTTTCATCAGACAAGATCAACTTTGATACGCCAGTACTAGCAACTACATGCAAAATATCAAGCCTGTTTTGAAGCCGGTTGAGTCTTTGAATGGCAAGTAGATCTGCGTTTTTCGTCCAGTAGATTCTTGGAATGTAGATGTCTGTTTCTGACCCAAGATCTGCTTTGGTCTTTGCGTTACTCTCGACTTGGTAAATAATGATCTCTACGGTGGAGTTGGCTTCCCCTGCTTTAGGGTATTTATATCGGTAGTCTTCAGGATACAATGATCCTTCGTTCCAGACTTGCATATTGTATTCGCGGACAGCACTTTCGTCCATTCGGTAGTAAGCCAAATTTTTGCTGTCGGGAGACCAGTCGAATGCCTTTGTTAGTGAAAGTTCTTCTTCATATACCCAGTCGGTACTACCATTGATAATGCTGTTTCGTTTGCCATCGTCGGTTACTTGTATCTCCTTATTGTTGATGAGATCAACATAAAAAAGATTGTTATCTCTCGTAAATGCTACTTTAAGATTGTCTGGCGATAAGGTCGCGTAAGCTTGTCGACCTTCCGATAATTTTGATAGGGTTTTTGTTCCTAGGCTATAGATATAGAAAATGGCAGTGTAAGATCTACGGAAAACGGACTGCCTGTCTGTCATCAGTAAGATGACACGTTCATCTTCGCTAAAAGAGTAGTCATCAATATCAATCGAAAGAGCGTCACCGTCGGCTAGGACCTCTATCTTTTCGCCAGTACGGACATCGTATTTTACCACTTTATTGTCCTTTAATGCGCTATAGAACTGGCCCTCGTTCATCCAATTGAGCCTTTGAACCGACTTTGCCCGAAATGTGCCGTCAGATAGATTTGATTGTTGAATCATTTCCTGACCCAGCAGTGATACACCGCAGCCGAAAAGAAGGAAGACGAAGATTGATTTTAGGTTATTCATGATCGAAATAGTGTTAGATAATATTACTAGAAAGGAAGCTTTGCCAAGTCGACGTTACCCCCAGTTAGGATGATTCCAATTCTTTTACCGGCAAACTTTGACGGGCTTTTGAGGACAGCAGCAAAAGGGACCGCGCAAGAAGGCTCAATGACGATTTTCATTCGCTCCCAGATATGTCGCATGGCTGATATTATTTCCGCCTCTGTGACTGTGATGATTTCTTGCGCATTGTCCAGAATAATTTGAAAATTAAGATGACCAACTGTTGTTCGAAGCCCATCTGCGATTGTATCAGGGTTTTGCACGGGGGTAATCACCCCTTTCTTAAAGCTCAGAAAAGCATCGTTTGCGTTTTCAGGCTCACCCAAAACGACTTGCGTATTAGGCGTCAGGTATTTAGTTGACAGGCATGTACCCGCAGCGAGCCCACCTCCTCCTACGGGAGAAAGGATAAAGTCCAAGTCATTTATTTCTTCGATCAGTTCTTTGGCACAGGTGGCTTGACCCGCAATAATGTCTTTGTGGTCGAACGGAGGGATGAACGTAGCCCCAGTTTTTCGGATCACTTCGTCACACGTACTTTTGCGCGCAGCCTCATTAGGCGCACAAAAAATGATCTCCCCGCCGTACTCCCGGACCGCGTTTATTTTGACTTCGGGCGCGTTTTCAGGCATGACGATGTAGGCTTTTGTACCAGCTACTTTGGCGGCAAAGGCGACAGCCTGAGCATGGTTACCAGAGCTATGCGTGGCGAATCCATTTTCACGGTCTTCAGGCCGGAGACTAAATATCGCATTGCTAGCACCACGAAGCTTGAAGGAACCTGTTTTTTGGAAGTTTTCACATTTAAAAAAAAGTTCAGCACCTACCTTTTCATTGATGGACTGAGACGTCATCACGGGGGTTTCTACTATGTACTTCCCAATTCTCTGATGGGCTCTTTTGATATCACTTAATGAAGGGACTTCCATCCGATAAAAGTAAGGTAAGCGTTACAACTTATCTACTGCAATTTGAGGAGCGGGATTAATGAGCTTCCAGCCAATTGGCACCTGTTCCCACTTCTACTTCTAGTGGGACATCTAGTGAAACAGCATGTTGCATCATTTCCTGTACTTTTTCCTGCAATAAAGCGAGCTCATCTTTAGGTACTTCAAACACCAATTCATCATGTACCTGCATGATCATTTTTGATTTCAGTTTTTCTGTCTTCATCCAATCATGAATATTTATCATAGCGACTTTGATAATATCCGCAGCAGATCCTTGAATGGGTGCGTTGATCGCATTTCGCTCATCAAAACCACGCATGGTAAAGTTCTTCGAATTGATATTTCTTAAATATCTTCTTCTTCCTAGGATCGTTTCTACATATTCATTCTCTCTCGCGGTTTCAATGGTACTATCCATATAGGATTTCACCGATGGGAATTCCTCAAAATAGGCACGGATGATTTCGCTAGCTTCTCCTCTCGGGATATTTAGGTTTTGAGATAAGCCAAAAGCGGAAATACCGTAAATAATACCAAAATTTACTTCTTTGGCCTTTCGACGCATACCGCCATCTACCTCTGCTAGTGGTACTTTGAATACTTTGCTTGCTGTATTTGCATGAATATCTCTTCCGGCACGAAAGGCTTCTTGCATACTCTGATCTCCTGAAAATGCCGCCATGATCCGAAGTTCTACCTGAGAATAATCGGCAGCCATTAGCAAGTGTTCTTTCTGCTGAGGCACAAATGCCTTTCGTATTTCTCGACCCTTTATCGTTCGAATAGGAATATTTTGAAGGTTAGGGTTATTGGAACTGAGTCTACCAGTGACGGCCACAGTTTGTCTATAGTCTGTATGCACACGACCATCTGTAGGGCTAATCAGTCTGGGTAATGCGTCGACGTAGGTAGATTTTAGTTTCTGGTATTCTCTAAATTCGAGGATCTTATTGGCAATGTCATGCTCTGCCGCCAGCTTTGACAAGATGTCCTCTCCCGTGGCGTACTGGCCGGATTTTGTTTTTTTAGGTTTATCGACCAGTTTGAGTTTATCAAAAAGTACTTCACCGAGTTGCTTTGGAGAGCCAATATTAAACTCCATACCAGCCGTTTTGAAGATCTCATCTTGGGCAATGCGGGAGGCTTCTTCGAGCTCCACGGACATCTTGGCCAATGCCTCCTTATCTATACTGACACCTGTGTATTCCATATCAGACAGGACAAATGATAGCGGCTCTTCTACTTCGTGGAGTAGTTTTTCTAAGCCTAGTTCCTTGATTTGAGGCTCAAGCTTTTCTTTTAGCTGCAGCGTTATATCTGCATCTTCACAGGCGTATTCGCAGACTTCTTTGATCTCTGCATCTCTGATACTTTTTTGATTTTTGCCTTTGGGGCCTATGAGCGTAGAGATCGAGACAGGGGAGTAGTTGAGGTAGTTTTCTGCCATCCGGTCCATGCTATGTGCTGTCTCTGGATCGATGAGATAATGTGCCAGCATCGTATCAAATAAAGGACCCTTGACAGAGATGTCATAGTTTCGGAGGATCTGAATGTCATATTTGAGATTTTGGCCAATTTTGAGTTTTTCCGGGTCTTCAAGCAGTGCTTGAAACTCCTTTAGCTCTATTGCAGTCTGAGTTTGATCGGCGCCAAAGGGCACATAGTAAGCGGTACCCGTTTTTAAGGAAACCGCAAGGCCTACGATTTCAGCATCTACTGTTTCCAAGCTGGTCGTTTCTGTATCAAAACAGAAAGAAGGCGACGCATTCATTAGTTTGATTAATTGCTTGCGCCCTTCCTCGGTGTCAACAAGCGTGTACGTATGCTTGATCGTATCAATCGTTTCGAAAGTTGATGATGGAGCACTCTCTTCTGCGGACGGACCTCCTCCATCAAAAAGGCCCATTTGGCTGGTTTCTTTTTTCGGCTTTTCTTCTTTCTCAATTTTTTTGAAAGCCCGCTTGGCAATCGTCCGGAACTCTAGTTCTTCGAAGATTTCAGTCAATGCAGGCTCATTTGGCTCTGTCAAGACGAGTTCTTCTTCTACAAAAGGAACAGGAACTTCGAGCATGATCGTTGCTAGTTCTTTGCTGAATATCCCCTGCTGTCCAAAGGATTCTACTCTCGTCTTGAGCGCACCTTTGAGTTCACTGGCATGTGCTACAATGTTTTCAACGGTCCCATACTCCTTCAGCAGTTTGCTTGCTGTTTTGTCGCCTACACCTGGGATGCCTGGTATATTATCTACCGCGTCACCTTTGAGTCCAAGAACATCTCGTACCTGATCTACATTCTGAATATCAAACTTTGCTAGTACTTCGGGAATGCCAAGTATCTCAACGCCATTGCCCATAAATGCGGGTTTGTACAGAAATATATGTTCATCGACCAGTTGAGCATAGTCTTTATCGGGTGTCATCATATAGACTTCAAACTCGTCCTTTGATGCACTTTTGGCGAAGGTGCCAATGATGTCATCAGCTTCAAAACCGTCCATTTCTAGCAAGGGAATGTTGAAGCCTCGTACGATTGCCTTACAAAAGGGGATGGCTGTGCGAATCTCTTCCGGTTGGCTTTCGCGATTTGCCTTATACTCAGCATAAGCCTTGTGGCGAAAAGTAGGAGCACTGGTGTCAAAAGCAACACCTAAATGTGAAGGCTTTTCTTTGTGCATTATTTCAAGCAAGACATTGGTGAAACCCATTACAGCCCCAGTGTTCATTCCTTTGGAGTTGATTCGAGGGTTCTTGCTAAAGGCAAAATGTGCACGATAGATCAAGGCCATTGCATCCAGCAAAAACAGTTTTTTGGTTCGAGTACTCATAAGAGTAAAGGTACTAGAAATGGACGTTTCAGAAAGCGATCAATCTGCCAACGGCAAAAAGAGAGTGACAGTTGTCCCTTGACCGGGGTGGCTCTCGAGTTTGATTTCTCCAAAGTGCTTTTTGATGATACCTTGACTTAAATACAGGCCTAAGCCGGCTCCGTTGCCGGGACTTTTAGTCGTATAGAAAGGATCAAATATTTTGTCTTTATGCTCTTGCGGGATGCCGACACCTGAGTCAGAGATTTCTATGACAGCGGAGCGATCACGATTGAATAGTTTCAGCAGTATATGTTTGTGCGGGACACCAGAAAGGGATTGAACGCTGTTTTGCAAGATTTGTAATATCACCTGACTGAGCTCCATCGGGTTGCAATTGACTGTCACACGATCGTCAAATTGCGTCTCAAAAAGAATTTCGTCATGTGACCGCTTGATCAGTAAGAGGTTGTTTTCTAGTAGGCGATGAACAGAGACTATTTTGTTGATTTGGTTGGTGGGGTCAGGCGTTAGTCTTACAAGGTTTTTGATGACGTCACTTGCTCTATTGGCACCCTCTGACAAGGTGTCCAATAACTCATTCGTCTCTTGAATTAATTCTGCAGCATCAGATCGATTTTTCTTTGAAATCATCTTTTGTAACTCTTCTACATCTTTTCTGAGAGGAGTCACAACGCCGCCGATATAGTTTAGTGGGTTGTTTAGTTCGTGGGCTAACCCTGCGGTTAGTTTGCCAAGGGAGGCCATTTTTTCGGATTCTACCAATTGGTCTTTTGTAATTCTCAATTGACGGATGATTTCTTCTTTTTGCTCTAGCGTAGTTGTCAGTGTTTGATTCAAACTAGACAACTTATTATTCTGAGTAGATACAAGTTCGTTTTCAAGATCATACCGAGACTTTATAAAATTGATAATAATAATCAGAGCAGAAGAGAATAGTAGATAGTTCGTTGAAAGCTTTTCTTTCCCTATGGTGCTTTCGTCAATCCAAGGCGTAAATATCTGCATGAGCACCAATATAATAATGAGCAGAATAGAAAACCCACCGGCGAGGAGTCGGTACTGTTTTTCAACTACCAGAATAACAATTACGCAGCCGGTAACCAGAGCAACGGGCGCAGAGCCATATAACCCATTGAGGAGAAACCAAAAGATGGAGTTTGCCACATAGACCACAACAATGAATGGT
>JBLHTU010000143.1:0-9929 GCA_047627515.1 Cyclobacteriaceae bacterium
AATCTATACCTCTTACAACTGGTGAATTCGACGAATGGGGCAATCCAATGAATCTTGAATCGTACGAATACATGCTATCATATAGCCCCTACGACCAGGTATCAGAACAAGATTACCCTAATATGCTGGTCACAACTGGGTACTTTGATTCGCAAGTACAGTATTGGGAACCGGCCAAATGGGTGGCTAAGTTGAGAGACAAAAAGACGGATGATAACCTACTGCTATTTCATACTAATATGGATGCAGGACATGGCGGTGCATCTGGAAGATTTAAGAAGTACAAAGAGACTGCTCTGCAGTATGCCTTCTTTTTCAAATTGGAAAACATACAGGAGTAAGTAATAATAGGCTGTCATAATGGGAGTCTGACATCACAAAGTCCAATAGACACTGTGCTGGAAACCTACGGTTAGATGGCCTACGCGGCACGGCTTGGGACTAAGCGCTCATTTTATGAAATACTAATAAGATGTTATCCTGCTTATCATTGTGAGCATTAAGGCTGTAATAAGTCTGCTCAGTGACCTATCCTCAGAATCCGCTGTCTTTCAAAAAAAAGACAGCGGATTCTAGCGGCAACTACCTATTTTGGTGAAACGCAAATCAAGGGACAGATCGTGATAGAGATAAATTCGAATTACATTGGCTACTTAGTATAATATAAACCGCATTACATTCTGTGTGAAATCATAGTCACACAAAACCAACTCACAGACCGAAGCTACGGTTTACACAACACTTGCTAGTGGCAATAAAAGAATATGATGAGGCAAATTCTAATACCGACAATCTTTATTTTACTTGCAACAAATTGTTTCAAAAGGTTGTGTCACATATGATAGATTAAGATCGTATTGTTGCATACCCATTATTGAACTTTTTCAGAAAGTCACAATCGATGTAATGCGTAACTTGTCACCATGTACGATGTCAACACTATCTCCTATAAGGGAGTGCCGCTTTTTCAAACAGCCAAGGTGATGGCTCCATCGTCCAGCTCAGCATCGTTGGATGGGGTGGCGTGCTTCTTTTATGTGCTGAATGGCTCCTTCACTACCGTGCAGGCGAATGGTCCGCACCGAATACAGGAAAAAGAAGGACTGATTAAGAACAATTGCGGAAATTTCATCTCCCAGTTTAAGCCCGGTAAGAACGGTAATTACTACGAAGCAGTTGTTACCTACCTGTATCCCGATGTATTCAAGGAGATCTACAATAATGAGGTGCCTTCTTTTTTGAACACCGAGATTGCGGGTACTCCTAAAAAATTGGTCGGAGATCATCTTTTGGAGGAATTCATAAAGGGTTTGACTATATATTTTCAAAATCATGAGTTGATAGACGATGATCTAGTCCAGCTGAAGCTAAAGGAACTGGTCATGATCTTGCTTAAATCAAAGTATTACGAGAGCGTACACCAACTTTTCAATACCATCTTCGCCACCGGAAAGCATGAATTCAGGACTGTGGTGGAGAACAACCTGTACAGTCCGATAAACATGGATGAGATTGCTTTTTTGGCTAACAAGAGTCTTTCTACCTTCAAACGGGACTTTAAGAAGGAGTTTGACGAAACTCCCTCGCGATACATTAAGAGGCGCAGGTTGGAACGGGCTGCTCAGTTACTTTTAGCCACTGACGAACTTGTATCGAGGGTCGGATACGACTGCGGATTTCAGGATGCAACTACTTTCTCTACTTCCTTTCTAGAACATTTCGGCAGCTCACCATCAAAATATCGAGTGAACCAAATTAGAAAGTAATTGAACTTGCTCAGAAGGCTAAGCAACCATAAGATCATGACCTTTACACCATAATCTTAAAACCAAAAGTTATGTCAAATAAACACAAAGAAGTAAAGATGTCTAAGCCGGTAACCATAAACGTATCATCAGATGCATTATGGAAAATCATTGGTCCTGGTTTTTCTGAAGCCGGTAATTGGAGTACTGCTGTTGATCATTCTGTTGGTCATGGTGAAGGGCAATTTGACGGTGCGGTCTGTGATACTAGATCTTGTGATTTGAGTGCAAAAGGCTTCACGAGTGTCAATGAGAAAATTACGGAGTATGATATTAGTAACAAGACGATGGCTTTTGATGTAGTTGAAGGAATGCCTGGATTTGTAACGCTTCTGAATAATCGCACTGTTGTTACCGATTTAGGAGATGGAAGAAGTAAAGCTGAATTACAGATTACCATGCACATGAAACCGTTTATGGGATGGTTAATGGGTGGTCTGCTAAAGAAGAATCTGAATAGTTTACTAGACAGTGCTCTAAATGATCTTAAAGTATTTGCTGAAACAGGAACGCCCTCTGATAGCAAGAAAGCAAGAATGGCTAAGCTTGCTAGACAAGCGGCATAAACTAAAACCTACTGTTATGAATATTATTAAGAAAATTACCATCGACAAGCCCGTCGAAGAAGTCTGGGAAGTTCTCGGAAATCAATTTGGCCAAATTTCTAATTGGGCAAGTCTAATTAAAGCATCAAAAGTTTATGGAGAATCAAAATTGAAAAATGTAAACTTCTCTATTCGAGAAACAAACACATTAAAGGGCATTACAAAACAAGAAATAACTTCTTTTGAGCCAGAGAAACATTCATTATCCTACAAATCAATATCAGGAACTCCGCCAATAATCAAAGAAGTAAGAGCTCATTGGAGTTTAGTCAAACACGATTCTAATGCCACAAAATTGGTAATGGATTTTACTGCCGATATGAAAGGGCTTGGATTCATATTTGCTCCAATAGTTAAAAAGAAACTGGGTAAAATTGGTGACGAATTACTGGACGAATTGAAATATTATCTCGAAAATGGGAAACAGCATCCTAGGAAGGTGGAAAAGAAATAAAGACCGTTCTTAAAACGAATCGTTCGCGAGGTACTTAACAACAGGTACCTGCCACTAACAAAATATAACCATGACTAAACGGTTATAATCGGGTAGAATATTAAATTTTCCGCTATCCAAAAATCTAGATCATTTACTTAAGCGAGAGCATGAGAAAGTGGTATTCTTTCAACATAAACCTAGATCAAAGAATCATTTATTGGGGTTTAAAACTAAAAACACATTGTGAATTCAATGAAAATTATAGTGCGCCTACTTAAAGGAGCTTCGCCTTGATAGACGAAACCTCTTCATAGGGTAAAGTAATAAATTGGAAATCTAAATTTAGTAAGTCAGCGTAATCTTCCCCCGTTTCCAACATGTCTTCATCGTCCTCCTCTTAATTCCAATGAATGATTATTTCCATCCCTTGATTTTTCATATGATTAATCTGCTTGAAAATATCAAAAAGACATTTGGCACTGCTTGTATTGAAATAATCCATGAAAATCTTCATTTCAATAGGTTCATTCAGCTTCATTTCCGCTAATTGCTTGAGAGATTCAATCACTGGCAAATAAAAGGATAAAGCATTTTCAGGATGAGAGGCACCTTTAATTTAAATAACCTTCTTTTTTGACGATAGGTGTACAAAAGGAGTATGCTTTGTTGCTTCTACCAGATACGTCATTATTTACCTGCTTTTAATGCGGATTCCACATCATCGCAATACTCAATACTTAGTTTTGATAATATTTCCTGAGGATATTTTTTTAACAAAGGTTTTCTAGCTGCCTCTACTGCTTTTTTGAAATAACCAAGATCTGGTAATATCTTATAGTGTTTATTCAGACCGTAAATAATCATCTTTGTTTTCCATTCCATAAAATACCATTTCATTGATGGCTGATGAAAAGTACGCAAGGCACGCTTGTCAAAAATAAATTTGCTATAAACCGGGTTTGACTCTATCTCGTCAGCTAGCATCTCAAAAAGCTGCTTAAAATTCTTGATTGGTATATAATCGGCTTCTGCAACGAGTGCAATTGCACCTTCCTCCTCATTGATGTATCCCGATCCAAATTCGTTAGTAAAGATTTGTTCAAATCCTAATGCTGTCATAATTCCATTAAAAAATTAATGTATGTACATAAATTAATGTATGTACATATATACAAAACAATGACACTATTGTTTTGTTAAACCGATGAGAAATTTAAAATAAATATTCAGAGAATCTAAATCCATTATGGAAAACAAGCTCGACTCATTATTAGAGCAACTATTACAAACTTATCCTAACGCACTTGGAGTGGCTTTCCATAGTATGGAATTGCCCATCAATGTGTCAAAAGGTACTCATGTTGACTTATTGGAAAAATATAAAGACATCCCAATGATGTCAATAGACGAGTCATTCAACACCTCATTTTCATTTATCGTTACCGAAGTTGGAAGCATTGTGATATTCTTTATCGATCAAGTTCATTTCGTCTCAGTTTTCACTGAAAATCTTGAGCCTAACAAAGAACTTGCCAACCGCATGTATGAAAATTTCAATGAAAAATTTGTGACTGTAATCAAGGAACTACAATGAAACCAAGCGAAATATTTAAAGACTTGAAAGACAATTTTGCCGGGATTATTTATTCCGGATTAGTACTGGATGATGAGATTCAACATGAACAAATCGCACAAGGGCTAGATCCTGATGACCATGAGGCCCTTATTATGCGTTTATACTTCCTGGCCATAGATCCGGAGAAGGAAATAAAGTTTTTCATCAATCAATATGATGAAAACAAGTACCTCTATTTTATAAAAATCAAAGAAGGTCAGTGGCTATTCGTCCTCCGCGCTGATAAATCATTTGCGAAGTTCCACTTTTTTATCAAATTCTTACTGAGTGGCATTGAATTGGATTTAGATGGTGAGGAGCTACCTGATGTAGCGACAGAAGATCAGCAAAAAATCTTAAGTGCCAAACGAATTCAGGAGTTACTACTTCCAGACATTCAAAAAATCTCAAAAAACTTCAAGACCGTAGACCTTTTCTATCGGCCAAAAGACGTAGTAGGTGGAGACTTTTACTGGACACGCCAATCGAAAAAATATACCTGGATCGTGGTCGGCGATTGTACAGGTCATTCTGTTGAAGGTGCACTAGCCTCAGTCAGTGTTATGTCCATTTTGAATCAAGTCTATGAAGAGGAAGGAGCACCTCATTGGCTGATAAAAAATCTGCATAACAGTCTTAATAATATGCAGGAACAAAAACTAACACTGGGGTACGGTATTGGGTGTGAAATGATCGCTTTGAAAATAAACAATGTAACATCAGAACTAACTTACAGTGCCACTGGTTTGAAGCTTTATCATTTTACAAAAGCTGGATTTAAGAACTATAAGAGCAGAAAAGCGGCATTGGACCCTGATCGTGTTATCAAATACATCAGAACACGTCAATTACAGCTTAAATCAGGAGATGCAATCTTTACATACTCAGATGGGCTTACTGATCAACTGAATGAAAAAGGGAAAAAACTCACCCAAAGAAAACTCAATGAGGCATTGAAGTCCAATCAATCAATCACCAAAGATGATTTAGTTTCATTAGTGGATACCCACAGAGGCGCTGAAGATCAGACGGATGATATAGTAAGCTTATATCTACAAGTCTAAAAAAAACCCGACAGGTATATATGATTTGTCGGGTTCTTTACTCTTTTAATCAGTGAGACAACCCTATTCTCGATGTTCCTAATCGCTTTAAATAGTTGGACTGGTTATGTAACCAAAAACAGGAAACAAAATGTCGAAGAAATTATTGAAATCAACCTGTTGAACTTTGGTGTACGAAAAGCAAGAGAACAATTTGAAGGATGATCAGGCGATTTCATTTTGGTTTTTTTGGGCTTACAAGGAGAACACCAAAAGATATACCTACAACTTAGCAACTGGCAAACTGAATATCTAAGAGGCCATAACAAGTGCTACAACCCATAGGCTAATGAACTACTTGTAAAGTGTGTATAGATCAAATACTTTTCTAGATATTAACATAGGCCCATCCAACAGATTTTAGCTGGGCGTTATGCCATACAATAACCTTGACATACTTCATCCTACCCCTTAATTATATTCTAAAGCATACAATTAAATGCTTCAGACACTTATTTTATTTAAAAGCATATAATGAATCAATTATCAGAGTTTGTCAAAAATCGTAGAAAGGAAGTTAATCTGACGCAAGAAGAATTCGCTGATCGAGCAGGAGTTGCCTTGACTGTGGTGCGTAAATTTGAACAAGAAAAAACGAATTTAAATATGGATAAAGTTAGTCTGGTGCTTCAAATGTTCGGACATGAACTAGCTCCCATTAATAGTAAATATTTAAATGAATGAGACTTGGAAAAGTGTCGTATAAAGATCATCTGGCCGGTATTGTCACAGAAACAAATGAGAGAGAATATGTCTTTCTGTATGATCATCAATATGTAAGAAATCATCCCAATGACTTCATTACATTCACAATGCCGGTTTCTGATCAACCCTATAACGATAAACGACTTTTCCCTTTTTTTGAAGGGTTAATCCCTGAAGGATGGTTATTTGATATCGCTTCAAAAAACCGGAAAATCAATAAAAATAACCGCATGGGATTAGTGCTGGCTTGTTGCCAGAATTGTATTGGTGCAGTGAGTGTGGTACCAATTGCAGAAGAAGAAGCAAAGATGTTTATACTGTTACGAATCGACCGAAGGTCAAAAAGACTTTCACGAGAAGTGTTCGATGGAGTTCTTTGGTACACCATCACCTCCTGAGATAGCGTATTCGCTTGATCAAATGGATGAGCTTGCAAAAAATGTAGTAGAGCGAAGTGTAGCTGTGCCAGGAGTACAGCCCAAACTTTCCATGACATTAGTAAAAAAATCAAAAGAGAATTCAGATACACAGTTGACCATAGTCGGGGCATTAGGAAGTCATTATATTTTAAAACCACCCTCTGACAGATTTCCAGCAATGGCCGAAAACGAACATGTAACCATGCGGATGGCACTACTTTTGGAATTAAAGTAGTGCCATCATCATTGATTCGGCTATCATCTGGAGAATTGTCCTGTATAACAAAACGAGTGAATCGAACAGACGCTGGAGAAAAAATTCACATGATTGATATTTTTCAAATCACTGAAGCTTTTGATAAGTATAAAGGTTCCATGGAAAAGGTTGGAAAAGCTTTAGATAGCTATTCGAGTAACACCCAGTTGGATAAAACCTATTTCTTTGACTTAACTGTTTTCTCCTTTCTAACCGGAAATAATGATATGCACATAAAGAACTTCTCCATGATTGAGAATACTTCTGGTTGGACACTATCCCCTGCCTATGACCTGTTAAATGTGGCAATTGTATTCCCTGAAGACACTGAAGACCTAGCATTAACTACCGCTGGAAAGAAAAAGAAGATGAAACGCGCACATTTTGAACAACTAGGAGAAGGATTGGGGTGGACTCCAAAACAGATCAAAGCATCACTCAATCGAATGATAAAAAATAAATCCTGAGCATTCGACTGGATAGAGCGATCCTTTCTGTCAGATAAAATGAAAAGTGCTTATAAACTTGTAAATGAAGAAAGATATAATCAGTTAAAATTAAAAGACTAAAACGGCATACAATGTATAGTAGACATTGCACACTGCAACTGACTAAAAAGCCATTTTCACCAGGGATCTGTGACTTCAAACACGGAATTTGTCATTTTTTAGCGGGATCTGTCACTTCTAACATGGGATCTGTCATTTTTATGTGGGATCTGTGACTTCTAACATGGGCGCTGTGACTTCCCACACGGGATCTGTCGTTTTTTAGTGGGATCTATGACTTCTAACATGGGATCTGTCATTTTTTAGCGGGCTCTTCCATTTTTTGATTGCATATTGTGACGAGAGCGTCTATCAACGTCCTTTGCATCACTCAGAACTAAGGTTCAATAGTATCGAGTAGGATCACGCAAACATTTGATTGCACTTCATGGCCTTCGACATCTGTCGAACTGGCCGACACATGCAATCCTGTACGCCGACCATCGTCGGAAAGCATACACACGCTGTGCACATAGTGCGACAACCATTACCGTACAAACAGGAACCAAATAAGCCTTCTACAACCGTCGAATTGCTCGACACAAGCAATCCTGTACGCCGACCGTCGTCGAAAATGATGCAGACGCTATGCATGCACTGCAACATCCGTCGCGGGGTAAACACAGACAAATCCAACTTCCGACAGTCGTCGCTTATCCTCCTGGCACCCATTTTAACCCACGAAGCCTATTGATTTCATGGTCAACTGCTCCAATTCTTTTGTGGACATCATACATCACTGCTTGTCCACTAGCTTCTTCGAGATAGCAATGAATAATATGTTAATCAAATACTGTTTCAACTTCATCAAATGTCATAGCTCCAACTATTCCAAGTCCATTGTTAATATTGGAGTGTATTCAAGTAGGGTCAATTCACAGTGCGCGTTACATTAATGTTGCACTCAACAAGTTCGAATATTACATTCTGACTAAAATAAGATCAATCAGTAGTCGTTTACAAAACAAATAATAATCAACTCATGATTAAATTAATCAAATTATTCCCCCTCCTTATTTTTGTCTTATCCAGTTGTAACGATGATGAAAAAACGGTGATTCCAGATAATGATACTGTCGACGATCAAATAGGTATACCCAGCGAACCCATCAGCACAAATGTCAGGATGTTTATTTATGGTCATAGCCTGATCAACCATGAACCGCCTGCATATCCAACCCCCAGCAACGAGACTTCAGTTCCTCACTGGATGCATTTCCTAGCAAGCGAGAGTGGTTATAACTTCGCTGCAAATGGTCAATATGGTTTTTTACCTCAACATAGAAATTTACCACCTATCTCTCAATGGGGATTTGATCATGTTTCATCTATTTGGGATTCAGATGTGCAGAGTTTTCAAGAGGCAGATTTTAATACCATATTACTCACTGCAGGAAACTTCATTCAATACCAACCAGCCACAGAAAACTACTATAACGAAATATTTTCGCCAGTTAATGCGACCACAGAAATATTTCAGTGGTCGCAAAATCAAGATGAAGAAATCAGTCTTTATATTTATGAAAACTGGCCAGACATGGCCCAATTTATTTCGAGTCAAGTATTCGAAGATATTACGGCTGAGGAATTCGCAAACTACAATGAATATACGTTAAATGATTTTCATCAATGGTGGCTTGATTATCACGACGCTATAATCTCTGAATTACCCAATGCTGAAGTCAAATTGATTCCAGTAGGTCCAATCTTAGCGAGATTATTGACTGAAGTAGAAGGATTAAACACAATACCAATAATCTCTGACTTATATGAAGATGATGCACCACATGGCAGACCTACTATTTACTTTTTAGCAGGTCTTGTTACCTATATGGCAGTTTATGGCACTCAAGCACCTGCCGATTATTCTGTACCAGAAACAGTTCATGAAAGCGTACGGAACAATTACATACAGATAGTTGACTTCATTTGGTCAGAGTTGGAATCATTTACTGATTCAAATGGAAATAGTCGGGTTTGGTAAAATAAATCACACGAAAACTATCAAAAAGCTGAGTGTAACAATATGTATGAAAGCATGTGCTTAAGTGCTTTCTACAAACTTTGGAAGGAACCCCTTGCTGGGCGCGGCAGACTTCATTGTTTTAGTGCTGTCCACCAAGTGAGAGCGGGGCTGCGTAGGCACGCGCATCATATCTGATCGATATCTATGGTGAAATCAAGCCATTTTATCCATGAAGCCAAATGGTTTCAAGGAGAACTGCTCCATCTCTTTTGTAGACGTCATACATCACTGCTAGTCCACTCACTTCTTCGGAATAGCAATAAAAAGTATGTTAATCAAATACTGTTTCCTCATTATCAAATGTCATAGCTCCTACTATACCAAGTCCATTGTTAATGTTTGAGTGTATTCTAGTTGGGTCAATAGATACTGAAACTGACTAAAAAATCATTTTCACCAGGGATCTGTGAC
>JBLHTU010000144.1:0-9779 GCA_047627515.1 Cyclobacteriaceae bacterium
CTACGCCTGACTTCGAAAACCCTACCGACGGCAATACCGACAATGCGTATGTGATCAATGTGATTGCTAGTGATGGGATTAACTCGGTCAATCAGAATGTAACCATTTCGGTCACGGATGTAGATGACACAGATCCGGTTTTCACTTCGCTGAAAGCGGCCACTTTTGCTGAAAATGGAACAAGCACGGCTTACACCATTGCCGCGACAGACGCAAATGCGCTTACTTATAGCTTAGGCACGGGCAATGATGAAGGTTTGTTCAACCTCAATGGGGGCTTAGTGACTTTCAAAACTACGCCTGACTTCGAAAACCCTATCGATGGCAATACTGACAATGCGTATGTGATCAATGTGATTGCTAGTGATGGGATTAACTCAGTCAATCAAAATGTAACCATTACGGTCACTGATCTGGTTGCAGAGGAAACTGAAGGTCAGTCTCTTATTACGGTAACAGCGATAGCTAAGGCTAAAACTTATGGGGAGGTTGATCCTGAGTTTACGTATGAAATCACCTCAGGCGCGTTGAATACGGGAGATACCTTCACTGGTAGTCTGACCCGAGTAGCCGGTGAGGATGCAGGAACCTATGCGATTGAGCAAGGGACGATAGCATTGAATAGCAATTATACGCTGACGTTTGAGTCTGCTGATTTGACCATCACGAAGGCAGCCCTTTCAGTGACAGCGGAGGATAAGACCCGTGTCTATGGCGCAGCTAATCCGGCATTCACCCTGGCCTATGATGGATTTGTGAATGAGGACAATGCAGCGGTAATTGGCACGCTGCCCACTTTATCATCTACTGCAACGGAGGAAAGTGATGTCGACACCTATTCTATCGAGGTATCAGGTGGAGAAGCACTGAATTATGAATTGGAGCGGATCTCAGGTAGCCTGGAGATTACCAAAGCGGATGCAGCAATTACCCTATCTAACCTGGAGCAAGTGACAGGCAATCCAGTGCCTCCAACAGTAGTGACCAATCCTGAAGGATTAAGCTACACGATGTTATATGATGGTGCTGCTGAATTGCCAACCGCTAACGGCGAATATCAGCTGGAAGTGACGATTACTGACAAGAACTACGCAGGTAGTTCAGCAGGCGTGTTTGTCATCATGAACGTATTAAGCGCCCTGGATGAACCAACGTTCAACCTGTTGATATTCCCGAATCCAGCCACAGAGTACATTGAGATTAACTCAGATCGTGCGATGGAGCAAGTACGTATCTTTAGTACCAGTGGGAAGTTGATGCAAACCAGTGTCTTGGACGGCGCTAAAACAGCACGAGTAATCCTTAATGGCATAGCTGGTGGCTTATATTTCATAGAGATTCATGATAACCAGGGAGGGATAAGCAAAGTAAAGTTGTTCCTCAAATAACCTTAATCAGTAGATTCAATACAACAATAATCTACAACAACGGAAGGCAGTTTCATTTTGGGGCTGTCTTTTTATATGTGATTACTGAATGGCCGTTAGCTCTTGGTGCTCTTTCCGCTTAAGAACTGGACTATTTATGCAGCTGATTTAAAGTTATAATATTCACTTGGTGTTTTCATATTTAGGGCTGAGTGTGGAGTAAATTGATTGTACTGATCTACCCAGTTTTGTATTTGATTAAGAACTATTGCATGATTATCTAGGCAACTCTGATAGACGTAATCTCTTTTAAAGGTTCCATTAAATGCTTCGCACATATCATTCGATTTCGAACCGCCCGCGGCGAACTGCCCGTGGATTCTCATCCCATATTATTGGGTCATAAAAAAAGCCCATCCTTTCGGATGAGCTTTTTTTTGTGGAGTCGGCGAGGACTGAATGTTAAGAATTGATCTAGTAGATCAATTTAATGAAGGGCCTGGATGCAGGGGGGCTCCCGCCGATGATATTATAGAATATGCCAATGACTATTATGGAATCTCTTTAGAAGGGATCATCTTTTAAATAAGCGGGATTACTCAAACACACAGCCATGCGCTAGGCCTCTCGTGAATCTCTCACGAGTCCTCGGGATCGATTTCGAACCGCCCGCGGCGAACTGCCCGTGGATTTTCATCCCATATTATTGGGTCATAAAAAAAGCCCATCCTTTAGGACGAGCTTTTTTTGTGGAGTCGGCGGGATTCGAACCCGCGTCCAGATAAGGAAACAATGTATCATCTACATGCTTAGTTTTTCTTTGGGATCTCACTCATTACCTGGTAGAAAAACAACCTAGCAACAAGCCAGCCACTGGAATTTCGCAGTTGCTTAGTGACGTCACAACTACTAGTCTATCTGATGACACCCCATATTCCCTACCCAACAGACCGAGGCAAGGAGGGATGTGGCAGGGGAAACTTCTTAAGTTCTACCCTGGAAATCTCTACTTAAATTTGAGATTAAGCTGCCATGGCGTAAGAATCTTCGCCAATTAAAAATTAAGTGAATTACTTACGGATATACACTCTCCACCCGACATGCCAATACATAGCTCACACTTCCTGTCGATTCCAGTCGACCCCATATTATTCAAAGAACTATCTGCAAATCTAGCAGACCTAGCGTTAAAACGTCAGGCTATTAAATAAGATTCATCCATTCTGTTTAATTTGTTTGAATGAAGCAGTTAATTACTGCAATGGCCTCAGGTATATATTTTCTTCACATGGTCCATACTAAGTCCTATGAAATTCATTAAACAATGAGAGACACTCGTGTTGCTTTGGTTCAAGATAGTCCCGTACTTTTTGAGTTGGATCTTACCATGCAAAAGGTAGATCAACTAATGCAAAAGGCGGGAGAATCAAGTCCTGACTTGGTGGTTTTTCCTGAAGCATTTGTGGCAGGTTATCCCCGTGGATTGACTTTTGGAAGTGTGATCGGAAGTAGGACCGATGCCGGACGAGCATTGTATCAGCGCTATTATGATCACTCGATAGCGGTTGGGGATCAGGGGTTTCAGCAACTAAGTCTTATTGTAAAAAAGCACAAATGTTATGTCGCAATTGGGGTCATTGAAAAAAGCGGAAGTGGCTCTCTGTATTGTGCTATATTTTATTTTGACCCGAAGGGCCAACTGATCGGCAAGCATAGGAAGCTGAAGCCGACAGCGGCCGAGCGAGTCGTCTGGGCAGAAGGAGCCGGAGACGATCTGGACGTGTATGACCTGCCTTTCGGTAAAACGGGAGGATTGATCTGCTGGGAAAACTATATGCCCCTGGCTAGGACCTGGCTATACCAACAGGAGATCGAAATCTACATTGCCCCAACAGCAGACGCAAGAGATAGTTGGATTCCGACCTTACAGCATATTGCGATGGAAGGCCGATGCTATGTACTGTCTTGCAATCAATTCGTGACCAAAAGCGATTACCCTAATAATCTTCCAGGAGAATCGATTGACGAACTACCTGAGATCTTATCTAGAGGAGGAAGTTGCATCGTTAGTCCTTTAGGGGAGATTCTTACACCACCCTTATACGACCAAGCAGGCATTATACATCTTGAATTATCAGCGGCTGCCTTGACGCAATCAAAACTAGACTTTGATGCCGTCGGCCATTACAGTCGAGATGATGTATTTGCCCTCAAGCATCTAAAAAGTTAATTAGTCTTTGAATCGGTTGAGACCTAGTGCTTTCACTACAAAATTCGGCAACGCTTTTTTTGGGTCTCTCTTTTTGAGATTCAGGTAGATCCCCAGTTTTTTCAGTATCGGCACTTTGTGGGTTTCTACAAATTCTATTAACGCTCCGTCTGGGTCTTCGATATACGAGAAATAACCTGCGGCTTCTCCCATGTCAAAGGACTGGCCTTCTTGTGCAGCACTGCTGTCTATAGTAAAAGGATGGCCTTTTTCTTTGCAGAGCTCTCTCAAGTTATCCATGCCAGAGACATCATAGCACAAATGGATAAAGCCTAAATCCCCCCAAAATCTCCCTTCGAATATATTATTGGGTTTTGCTCCTTGTACTTCGAATATCTCGATTTCTGAGGCACCAAACATGCGATGAAAAGCACCTTCTCGCTTTCCATTGTCTACCAATATGGCTCGTTTGTAACTGTCTTTATGCATTGGCAATCCTTCGATATCTTCGTAGATACCTTCTCCTTCATAAGCCACCAAGCTGTAACCCAATATGTCTCTATAAAAAGCGATTGATTTTTCAAGATTAGTAGCGCCAACAGTAGCTCCATAAGTGCCACCCGTACGTTTTTCCTCATCCTTGAACCAAGGACTATCATCTTCGATGATGTCAAAAATATTGCCGTAAGGATCACTGACATAAAAGTGTCTTTTACCTCTTGGGTCAGTTCGTGGATGACCAAGGAGGTTTAACCCTTCAGATTGATACCAATCATACGTTTCTTGCGCATTT
Source organism: Cyclobacteriaceae bacterium (assembly GCA_047627515.1). Classification (GTDB taxonomy): domain Bacteria; phylum Bacteroidota; class Bacteroidia; order Cytophagales; family Cyclobacteriaceae; genus JAYPLE01. The sequence goes on from JBLHTU010000144.1 coordinate 4,370, forward strand.
TTCGTCCTGATTTTTGCGCAAAATATACCAAGATCTCCCAGCTTGATGGGTTCTTTTGGCGGTGCTGATACGCGTTTTGTATAAGACCATATTTCAAAACCACCACCACCTTGAAGGTTGAGACTGAGTGCAGCATATCGCTCTCTTGGTTCACCACCTGTATAGGGTAACATGTAGTTAGCCACGGCAGCGTCTTCGAATACACGAACATCAAACCCAAGGTATTTCTTATACCAGGACCAAGCTTCTTTGACATTTTTGACGCCGATGCCGATTTGCTGGATACCGCTGATGATAGGTGCGCTCATAGGATAATTCTTTATCTGATTGGTAAGCAAAACTAATACGATATAGCACAATATAAGGCCTTCTTCTGGTCGGTTTTGTGGGAGACCTTTCTGATGCTACTTTTAAAGCGCAACATTTTGCAATACAGTCTCTTGCTCAGGCAGTGTTGAAACGTATATGTGGTTGTATGGTATTGATTGAGGCGAACTTTATTTCTACTTTGGTCGGACTATATACTTGGACATTTATCCAAAAGAGCGAGGATAGCAATCGGCGTGGCTAAGAAGTATTTTCTCTATTTATTTTGATGAAATGACAACGTATCTCACCCGAAAATTCGATCCTTCGTGTTTTTTGATATTTTGACAACCAAATACAGTCAACTCATCGACTTCTCGCGATATTTTTCATAATATAGCAGTCTCAAATGGAAAGCTTCGTAGTATCGGCACGTAAATACAGACCGCTTGGTTTCGCTGAGGTAGTAGGACAGGATCATATCACGACTACACTCAAGAATGCCATCGACAATAACCACTTGGCTCAGGCGCTGCTATTTTGTGGTCCCAGAGGCGTTGGTAAGACAACTTGTGCCCGTATACTGGCTCGAATGATCAATGAATTTGATGCCGAATCAGGAGATGCTGATACAAGTAATTTCAATATTTACGAGTTGGATGCAGCATCTAATAACTCTGTAGAAGATATTAGGAACTTGATTGATCAGGTGCGCTACCCACCGCAGCACGGCAAGTTTAAGGTCTACATCATTGATGAGGTTCATATGCTTTCAAATCAGGCTTTCAATGCCTTTTTGAAAACGCTGGAAGAACCACCTAGCTATGCCATTTTTATTTTGGCAACTACGGAAAAACACAAAGTGATTCCGACGATTCTCTCGAGGTGTCAGATCTATGATTTTAATCGGATTGAGATTGGAGATATTGTCGTTCAACTAGGAGAGATCGCTGCCAAAGAAGGAATCAAGGCAGAGGAAGACGCCTTACATTTGATTGCTCAAAAGGCAGACGGAGCACTTCGGGATGCACTCTCTATGTTTGATTTGATTGTAACGTTTAGTACGGACAATGAAATCACCTATCAGAATACAATCAAGAACCTGCACATCCTAGATTATGACTATTACTTCAGGATTTGCGATGCCTTTATAGAAGAGAATACAGCCAGCGTACTTTTGCTTTTTGACGAGATTCTCAAGAAGGGATTTGACGGGCATAATTTCTTAATTGGCCTTCAGCAGCACTTGAGAAACCTCCTAGTCTGTAGAGACCCTGCTACACTGTCGCTTCTGGATGTCTCTGATAATGTCAAAAAGAGGTACCATGAACAATCACAATTGCTATCCTCTGGATTACTACTATCTGGCTTGAATCTTCTTAATCAATCAGACCTAAGTTACAAATCAAGTAAGAATCAGCGACTGCATGTCGAGTTGGCTTTGATGAAGATGGCACATCTGAGCAGAGCTATTCAGATCGCGGCCAACCCTGAGGAAGCCTTAAAAAAAAAAGTAGCGTAGGAGCGGAGGCTCCGATTTCAAAAGCAATACTTCCCGCTAGCACTGTAGATAAACCCTCTACATCCACCTCAGTAAAAGAGCCAGAGGCTCCAAAACCAAAGACTGACTCCCCTGCTATTGTGGAGAGTACTTCTGTGGCACCCGAAGTCAAAAGCGTTATCGTTGAGAAACCTAAACCCTCTATTGTAACCCCTCAGTCTGACATAGGTCCTGCAGAGACGCCTAGTATCTTTAGAAAGAAAGTCAAGACACCTGAGAAACCGATTGCAGAGAAAGAAGAAGGCAATACGGGAAAATCTGTCCTGGCAGAGGAAAAGCTGGAACCCTTCGATCAAGTAGGATTAGATGATGCTTGGAAGGCTTTCATAGCAGAGAATAGCCCAAAAGCTTCAGAGATGGAACAACTGATTTATCATCGAGAACTTAAGTTGCTGCCAGAGCATAAGGTCGCGATTATCCTTCGGAGTACATTAGAAATTTCCATCATGGAGCGCTTCGAACATACGATGATTTCTTTTTTGCGTAAGCACCTCAAAAATGATCGTATCTTAATTGAGAAGGAGATCCTAGAAGATCAGCAGCAGACGCAGACGCTCTACACCAGCTCTGATAAGTATGACTATATGGTAGAACAAAACCCAAACTTGAAACTGTTGAAAGAAAAATTGGGACTAGATTTTGAGTACTAATTTCTGTAAACCCTTAGCTCTTCCCCAACGCTTAATTCGGTCGACTCCTTATTGTTGAGATCCATGAGCTCCGTGACTGACATCCCGTATTTTTTGGCAATTTGATAGTAGGTATCTCCACCTCTTACGATGTAAACGGCTTCATTTCTTATGGCTTTTTTCTTTAGGGTTGGCGCTGAAACGTACAAGTTTTGACCAATCCGAAGGACATCATAGCTTGTTAGATTATTCCATTCATTGATCTCGTCAACGCTTATTTCGTACCTTTTCGAGATGCTCCAGAGTGTCTCTCCAGCTTCTATCATATGTTGCTTTCCTTTTTTGACGTAGTTGCTGAGACTCATGGGCGCTGATTCAGCTTCTGAGGAGGACGCTGGCTCGACGGTACTCATTTCTTCTTGTGGCTGCTCCGTCATCGGCTCCGGTTCTATCTCTGTTACTTGTCTGATCGCATCAAGTTTTTCATCGCTAGGTATTTCTGATGCATGGATTTTTAAGTTACCAGAAACGATAGTGAGCGTATTACTGGATACGTCATGGTATTCAAAGGGTGTATTTTTTGGTCGCCTGCCAGAAAGCCAAAGTACTTGACCAATTGTGATTTCATCTATGACTGTGAGTCTATTTCTTTTAGCCAGTTTATCCAGCTTCATACCATATTGCTGAGATACTGCCCACAAGGTTTGATCTCGCTTAGTCACATGAAAACCAATATCAGATTTAGATTTTTTTGGACTGATGTAGTACGCGCGACCAGCCTCTATAGATTGACTGCTATTTAAGTCATTGTATAGTTGGACTTTATCAGGGCTTATGCCTGCTTCTGCTGCCAGACTGGCCAAGTTGTCATTGGTACCTGCCAGCATAGCTAGCACGCCATTGATCCTTAGAGGTACACTATTCCTATGAGATGTAATGCCAGGCTTGATCTCATCTGGGAAATCGATAACTATAGGTGCTTCGATTTCGGCTATGGCTTCTTTCTCGGGTTCTGGAGCTACTTCCTGATCTAGCGATCGGGGTAATTTGCCTTTTGTTGGAATGATCACGCTATAGGTCTTATCCGTAGGGATTTCGCCTGTCTCTATCCATTTATTGTAATACCGCAATAAGTCTAGCTCTACCTTCGCATCTTTCGCGATTTTCTCCAGTGTTTTACCTCCACCTTTAGTGTATTCCGTTAAGACTAATCCTTCGGATTGTCTTCCTTCAACGATGCCCTCAAAGGCGATTTTATGTGCTAAGTATTTTCGAAAGTACCAATGTGTATTCTTAGTAATGGGCATTTTTTTGGTACCATAGTATTTACTATCCACATACTTTCTGACACCTCCAAGTCCCGCCTGATAAGCAGAGATAGCATATCCCCAGTTATCAAATTGGAAGTTGTTTCGCTTCAAGTACTTGGCAGCTCCTCGGGAGGCTGCTGCAATATTTTTTCGTTCATCGATTTTATTGTCGACTCTTAAGCCCACTTCTCGAGCTGTGAAATCTTTGAATTGCCAGAAACCCACCGCATCTGAGGTCGAAACGGCATCAGCAATAAGCCCACTTTCTTGAATAACGAGGTATTTGATTTCGTCTGGGACATTTTCTTCTTTGAAGATGCGCTCGATAATTGGGAAGTAGAGACGAATCACATCCAACCTCTTTTCCAGATGTGATTGGCTTGCATGGAGGGCATTTACATCTTTCTGTATCAATGACCTTGCTTCTTCCGTAAGCTCCAACTTCATACCTGCGAAGTCCATGACTTTTGGTACTCTCGGCTGAGCAGCTAAAAAGCTACCTGCAAAGATCAAGAGCATTGATAGTGTGTATGTTGGAAGAGTAAAAGTTGATAATAGCTTCATAGTCAGATCTTTCGCAAGATCATCAATCCATCCCGAAAGGGAAGGAGTAAGTTTTGTACTCGTGCATCCTCGTGGACTTTTCTGTTAAAATTTTTCAACGCCTCTGTTTTTGTATCCTTGGCATTTTCTTGTGTCACTTTTCCACTCCAAAGTACATTGTCAACTAACACGTATCCTCCGGTTGTTACCCGATCAATCACGAGGTCGAAGTAAGTAGCATAGCTTTCTTTGTCAGCATCAATAAATACTAAGTCCCAATGGTCATTATCTAGCTGAGGTATAACCTCACGTGCATTCCCATGTCTTACTTCCAGCTGTGACGCAAACGGGGAATCTGCAAAATATTGTTTAATTCGTGGAATCAATTCCTCGTTTCTTTCGATGGTGATGAGTGTACCACTCGCAGTCAGTCCCTCTGCCAAACATAATGCTGAGTATCCAGTGTATGCGCCAATCTCAAGAATTGACTGAGGTCTGATCATATGACTAATCATACTCAATAATCGACCTTGTAAATGCCCACTAATCATACGTGGCTTTAGTACTTCCAGGTGTGTTTCGCGATCTAGCTGCTGCAGTCCTTTGGAAGGAGATGCTGTATAGCGTTCAGCGTAGTCAGCAATATCTTTAGGTAAAAAATCCATTCAAGCGATCAAGTTATGAGTCGATGGGTTGGTACTTCAAAGTAGTGAACTGATCGTCGGTTAGACATTCATTGGCTAGCTCTAATAGTTTACTGGCACTGACGGCATCTATTTTCTTAAAGATATGGTCAAGGTCCGGAATGGTCTGAAGGTCAAGTAATGACTTGGCCATCATTAGCATCATGGCATTGTTATTTTCTTCTGACATCGCTAACTGTCCTTTCAGCTGGGTCTTAGCTTTTTGTAATTGCCCTTCAGTCAAAGACTTCGCTTTCAAAATGTTTATCTCTTTTTGAACAAGAGAGACGCTCTTTTTGAGATTTTTTGGATCAGTAGCAAAACCGATCGCGAACATACCTGTATCGATGTAGGAGGAAAAGTGAGCTTCGACACCAT
>JBLHTU010000145.1:0-9622 GCA_047627515.1 Cyclobacteriaceae bacterium
ATGCAACAGTATACAACTTTGTGAATATAGTCTTCTCTTTTGGCCTGTCTGGTTTCTACGCTGTGAAACAACACCCAGAACCCATTTGAGCAATCAGCATGGAATCAGTTGACCGTTAGGGCAGTGGTTTGCCGAGCACTCAAGGATCCAAAAGTCTGCAGCATGAAACCCTGTTTGGTCATAAATGCTTCAAACGCGTCCTTGGCATCCGCAGCAATACTAACCAAGAGACCTCCACTTGTCTGTGGATCAGCTACGATTCGAAAGTCAAAATCAGAAGAACAGGTCACACTATCCCTGTAGCTCTGCCAGTTACGTGCAGTACCTCCCGGTGAGGTGCCTAACGCGAGATAATGATTTGTGCATGGAAGCACGGGGATCTTTGAATGATCAATTACGGCACTCAACCCACTAGATTCTGCCATCTCGATAAGATGTCCTGCCAGTCCAAAACCTGTCACATCGGTCATCGCGTGAACTTCGGATCGCTGGGCGAGCACTGCGCCAATCTTATTTAAGGTGAGCATTGACTTTATGGCCAGATCCAGATCTGCTGGACGAGCAATTCCCTTTTTCTGAGCTGTGGTGATGAGTCCTACTCCTATGGGTTTGGTTAGATACAGCAAGTCTCCTTCTTGACCATCTCCATTACGCTTGATGACCTCGATAGGAGCACTGCCTGTTACAGCTAAGCCAAATATGGGCTCCGGCGCGTCTATGCTGTGTCCTCCGGCCAATGGAATCCCAGCTTCGGTACAAACAGCTTTTGCACCATCTAACACCTCTCGGGCTACATCCGTTGAGATTTTGTCAACCGGCCAACCGAGAATAGCAATGGCCATCATGGGGGTGCCACCCATGGCGTAGATATCGCTAATGGCATTGACAGCAGCTATACCGCCAAAGTCTGCTGGATCATCGACGATGGGCATAAAGAAGTCTGTGGTACTGATAATAGCGGTCTTGCCATCTAGATCGTATACTGCTGCATCATCACGGTCGCTGTTGCCTACCAGTAAGCTTTGAAATGCTTGCTGCTTTTCACCTGATAGGATCTCAGATAAGACAGCGGGAGACAGTTTGCAGCCACAGCCAGCACCATGACTGTAGGCAGTAAGTTTTATTGACATGCTTTGTGATTGATTAATTCAGTGGCCAGACGATCAAGTTGATTACTTACCAAATTGAAATCAGCTATGATGCGTTTTGATTTTTTGGAAATAGATTTTTCATATTGGTGATCATAGTATACCAATAGTAAGGAGGCAGCCTGGTAAAGATCACCTTGATCAATCGCCGATAATATCTGTACCGTATTCTCCCGACCTAGCCGCTTGGTGATGGCTGTGGCGGATGCCTTTAGCTTTTCGGGATCAATATCTCCATAGTCTTTCACCAAGAATTGAAGACGCTGATCAGTAGCAGCTGAGACACGAATGTGAGGAGCCAATGACATCTGATGAAAGAGCGCATCTGGTAGACTGACATTGCCAATGCAAATGGACTCATCCTCAATCCAGATCGGCTTACTAAGGTCAAGGGTTTGACAATATGCATGAAGGTTATTTTGAAACTGCTCACTGGTTGGTTGCCCATCCGTTTTGGCATTGCCAAAGCTTGACCCCTGATGATTGGCCAACCCTTCCAGATCAATGACTTGAGCACCTTGCTTGGACATGACCTCTAGTAGTTCCGTCTTTTGACAACCTGTATAACCTGTCAGTACCCTGAAATTCAATGGCTGTTCGAAGAAGCTCAGTACCGCATGTCTGTAGGCTTTATAGCCACCGACGAGCGTAGAAGTTTCCAGTCCATATCGCTCAAATAACCAGGCCATACTTTCTGATCGCATACCTCCTCGCCAGCAATGTACATGGAGACGACTGGCGCCAGTGTTTTCAGCTTGCTCAATGAAATCAACCATCTTGTTGCCAACTATGCTGAGACCTTTCTTAATCGCCAGTTTTTGGCCTTGTTCCTTGTATAAGGTACCTACGAGGGCTCTTTCTTTATTATTGAATAGTGGTATGGATACAGCACTAGGAATATGTCCCTTCTCAAATTCAACAGGGGAGCGTACATCGATGATGGGGGTATCTTCAACGGTCTCTAAAAATGCACTCACATCTACTCTATCCATGTAGCTGCAAATTTACCATCATTTATCTACGGAAATACCCAGGGTCCAAACCTTGGTCTGTTCACAGTGTGGCAAGCCCAGAAAACCAGTTACCAATGTGGCACTTTCTACCTAAGATCTGTATAAAAGACTATGGGAACCAGTTTAACCTGGTAGGTCTTCTCAGCTCCTTAGAGCGCTGATTCTTTACGATATTGATGCTTGACCCAGTCTACTTGCATCACCCATTCACCTTCCATTTCTGAGTCAGTAATTTTAGCATAGTTTAATATAGCGAACATAGCTTCCGGGTATTTGTCGCCTTCGCCAACATTGCGATAGACTTCTTTCTCATCGACCCGATAGACGAGGTCGCTACCTTCCCATTCTACAGAGTAATTGTGGTATTCGTCTAAAGTAGTTACTACGTTAGTCCGTAAACTCCACCAGTCTCCTTTGTCACACTCGCCTAAGTTTTTGATGGCACCAGTCGTGAAATTATTCTTGTCACCGTCCCCATGGTGTTCGAATATATCAATTTCGCCAGATCCTGTGAGCGGCCAACAAATATTTTCGTCAGGTTCTTGTACGGGAGGCTCATTGTTTTGAGCCCCAAGTATCCACCATGCTGGAAACATGCTGGCTTCGCCATTGCTCCCCAGTTTTAATCTAGCTGTCCATTTGCCTTTTACGAATTCCTTTCGATTTTTTGACGCTATGCGGCCCGCGACATACTCGGTGTCGGGGTGTTGTTTTCCATGCTTGTCTAGATTATCACAGATACGTTTCTCGCCGATATTGACCACTTTTATTTTTAATGAGCCATCGCTTACTTCTCGCGTTCCGAATTCATTATCAGGGACATAGCAGTGTTTTTCATCGTTGACCCATATCCGTTGGTCTTGCCAGTTGTCAGGATTAAAAGTGTCAAAGTCATCCATGAAATCTATTTCCCAGACCTCTGATACTGAAGTAGCAGCCTCACTTTGTTTTTTGTTACCATCTGTACAGCTAATGACTAGCAACAAAAATGCAAGGACTATAATTGTTAAAAAGTGTTTCATATCTGATGTTACTTGATGATCTGTTGTAGCTCTGGTTTACTTTCCTTCAATAATACTCATTGCAAAGCCGCCACCAGGGGCTAACTGCACTTCTAATTTCGAATCTTTAGTGACCTCTATTTCTTCGATCTCATAGGCTTGAGGATTATCATCCCAGTGTGCATTGAGGCCATCTTTATAGACAGTGGCATTGTACGTTTTACCGTCTTCAAGAAAATCAAAAGTCAAAGAGTGGGTTCTTTCATTCTCATCTGTGATACCTCCAACAAACCAGTTGCCCGTTTCTTTTTCCTGTCTAGCAATCGTCACATAATCGCCAATTTCCGCCTCTAGTACTTTGCTCTGGCTCCAGTCTACACCAACATCTGCAATAAATTGGAATGCTGGGTGGATTTTCCCATCTAGCATATAGTGCTCTGGTAAGTCACATACCATTTGAAGAGGACCATAGATCACTACGTACAGTGCCAGCTGATGCGCCAAGGTGGTATTGACCTGATTGTCTTTTTTGTAATCATCAAATTTGATATTGAAAACACCTGGTGTAAAATCAATAGGACCCGCCAACATTCTTGTAAAAGCAACGGTTGGCAGATGACTTGGCGGGTTACCACCATCGGAAGCCCAAGCATTAAACTCTTGCCCTCTTAACCCTTCGCGTGCAATGGCATTTGGATAGGTTCTCCGTTTTCCTGTGGCCTTAATGGGTTCATGCGCATTGACCGCTATTTTCTTTTTAGCTGATTCTTCCAGTACTTTCTGGTAGTGATTCACCATCCATTGTCCATGATGGTATTCACCTTTAGGAATGATCTTGCCGACATAGCCAGTTTTAACTGAGTTCATTCCATTGGCTTTCATAAAATCGTACGCCACGCCCATCTGCTTTTCATAGGTTCTGGGTGCCGCTGAGGTTTCGTGGTGCATAATTACCTCTACGCCTTTATCATTGGCATAGCGCATCACTTCATCAAAGTCATAATCAGCATAGGGGGTCATGAAATCAAAAACGCCTTCTCTATCTTCTGTATTTATCCATTGGTCCCAACCGGTATTCCAGCCTTCGACAAGAAGTCCCTTAATGCCATTTTGGGAGGCAAAATCAATGAAGCTTTTGGCGTTTTCGGTAGTAGCTCCATGTCTCGATCTCCCCACTTTTCCAGTCGTAAATGTGTTCATATCCTGGCTTCCTTCCATGTCCCAAGTGGACTTTCCTATATGCATTTCCCACCAGATACCTACATATTTCATGGGCGTGAAATAGCCGACATCTCCGATGGCATTTGGATCGTTCAGGTTTAATATCATTTTTGATTCAATCAAATCCCCCGCTTTTTCAGCTATTTGAATAGTTCTCCAGGGAGTATTGAACGGCAACTTAACTTTAGCTTTTCCGCCCAGTCTATCTGATCCCACTAGCTCACTAACCAACGCGAGGTTTTCCGCATCAACTTTCAAAGTCATACCAGCATAGTCGGTCAGATCAGCTTCATGAAAGCTTAGGTATAGCCCGTCAGCGGTTTTCATGGTAACAGGCGTGTTTACTGCATTTTCAGGGATATAGGTTGAGTTTAGGTTGGGATGGTTTTGCTTAGAAATGGCATCAATCTCAGACAGCAAGCTTTCATTGTATAAATGCTCATAAATATCCCAATCACCTGGGATCCACCAGACTTTGTGATCTCCTGTTAGGTTGAATTCTGTGTTTTCATCTGTAATTAACAGCTCATCTAGATTGTCTTGAAGGGGTAGTTCGTATCGAAAACCAATGCCATCATCATAGGCTTTAAAGTGGATATTCAGCTTTCTATTCGTTTCAGATTGCTCTTCGAGATATACAATGAGCTCATTGTAGTTATCTCTTACGTCTAGTTGCTCGCCCCATGGCATCTGCCACATTTCATCAGCAGTAGCGGTTGTGACATTGACAATTTTGAAATCGCCTGCTAACGCCGGTAAGTCTTTGATATCGAAACTCATGTAGGAGGTATCAACCACCTTTTTGTTATTGTGGGTGACGAAGTAGGCCGGTTGCCCTGCTTCAGATAAAAGAAAGACTATTTGATTGGACGCATTTGGCGATATCACTGTCAAAGACGATGGCGCAGTCTCGCAGGCGACTAGCATCACAAAAAATAGGGTAGATACTAGTAGGTAGAATTTATTCATTGTTCAATGTTTTTGTGTTTGGATATCTGCTCAAAAAACGGATTGCGCAATTAGGCATACGATCACCGCCCTGTAGGCTCATACTTAGTTCTCTTTGTTCAACTTGTTGTATGTCAGTAATAGAACTGTTTTGTAAAGTTCTAATCGAATCTAAAGTGACCTAGTAGGAAGTGACAGAGACTGCTTTCACTATGTAATATAATTCAAGCGTACGATTTGATCTAACATCTGCGGTCCGATAGCTTCAGTAGATTGGTGGCTTTTGAAATTCGGACATAAGGTTATTGCAAGAGGCTAGGCTGATCAAATTGAAACAGATGTGTAGTAGGTGTAAAAAGCGGTTATGTGTGTCTAGGCGGCCCGACTCTCACTTTGTGGACAGCCCTAAAATAGTGAATTGTGTTGCTCCCGGCATGGGTGCCCGAATAGAGGTCGCTTCCAAAGTTTGTAAAAAGCAGTGCGTTCTGAAGTGAAAAAATCCCGTGAACAAGCGTTTGCAAGCCGTGGACACCTTTCTCGGTAGCAGATGAAACGGTCGAGTTATGATACAGCTTATAGAAAGCAGGTAAGCACGTGACTTCATCCAAAATTTGATCGAGCACGTATTGTTAGTTTTTTATTTCACTTATTGCCTGTTCGACCTGGTTCATAAATTTCAAAACAGATTCTTGCTTCATTCCCTTGGTATGAAACTGAATTTTCGTCGATCCATCAGATGTTACGGAAAGTGCATATTTACGGGTTCCGAAATATGATGCAACAAGGATTCCTCCAGCAATCAGTCCGATAAAAACCAGTTCTGACTTATTGTTAGCAAGTCCAAAAAGAGCAGTGATAAATCCAATAACCGCTAATATTAACAGAGGAATGTTGCTCCGGTATCTAACTTCAATTGAGCTGATCTTCTGGAGCATGATACTGATGATATGTGCTTTACCAAACTGCTTGTCCAAATACCTAATTCTAAGGTTTGTAAGAGTTATGGTGTTCTCGTCAGATTGCGTGATGATCTGTTCGCCGTTTAATAAATATTTATCTTCCATGTAGTTTTAATTTATCCAGCAAGCACCATTACAAAATCCTAGTTTTGCCTTTTTGGAATAATCATAATAAAATCCGACCACCGCTTCTGGTCTGAATTCGGGTATTTCGAAACCTCCGCTACTGCCTTTGCCTTTTTGTTTGTCGCTCATGTTGCAGCCTATTCCGGTGAGTTGACCGTTTTCATCAAATCCCATGGACGTATAAGTGAGAGAGATTTTAATTTCTGATAATCTTTTCTTTATATCTATCAGGCTATCCAATGTTAATTCATTGGTAAATACAACATCTATTCTTTCAATGGAATTATCTTTATTTTGGCTGATGGTGATTCCGCTTTTAGGATTTTTCTTAAAGCTTGGCTGAGCTTGAATGTGTAAAGTTGTTAAGGCAAATGCAATTGCAACTAGGGATAGAATTGAAACCTTTCTCATTTTGTGTGTTTTTAAATTGAACAAATCTTTGATGTGCCAAAAAATGGAATGGTTATTCAGATTTTTAGATGAATTGAAGAATTCAAATCCCAGGGCTTCAGAAAGGGTTCGTATTGTATGCGCTCTTGGCTGAACTTCTCCAGATTCGATTCTCTGAATTGTTCGAGCAGTGACGTTGCATTTTGAAGCTAATTCTTCCTGAGTTAGCCCATTTGCTTTTCTTACTTCAATCAACTTCGTTCTAAAGTCCATTTTCCATTAAATGACTGTACAATGAAAAAACACTATCGAGTTTATCACAAGCACAAGTCTGGTTTTATACACGACATTCACACGACATTTAAAATTAAGGAATTTTGGAGTTGCGCCAATTACCTAAAACGCTAAGCTATCGGGTGTATACCCTCCAGCTATGAAGAGCACTAAAGTAGTGAAACCTGCCGCGCCCGGCAAGGCTAAACTCACAACGGTTCAAAGTGGCACTGCGTTCTGAAAGAGAAAAATCGTTCTAGTAAAGTTCAGTAGAAAACACCAACCTTCCTCAGCGTCAGATTCATGATAATATTTTGCATTAAGCTATGCAGATAAGTACTTTGGCATACAACGAGTATGTATGGTTATATTCTTTATATATTATCCTTCCAGGGTAACATGAAAAAACCAGCTAGTTTTCCCTGACTATTTAATACCGACCTAATTTCAACGTATGCATCCGAGGATCCGAACTGACATTTGAATCTATAGAGTTCCATCGTCAGGAGTCACCAGTTCCTGAAAGCTAAGTCCTTTATACTCACCAAAAGCACCAACTATTTGCTCATAGGCAATTCTCTGAGTAGATTCAGAGAAAGCTTTGATAATTTTTGCTTCAGCTTCTCCTGAAGTTAGCTCGTAAAAGCTTCCATTTTTAAGTGTATCGAGTATTCTGGAGGTTAGTTTCGTTGCAATTTCAAGCTTAGTTCCATCGATTTTTGACTGGTCAACTTTGCTAAAGTTGCTTTTTGGTTGGCAGCAAGCAAGGCAAGAGGTTAGGCTTATCAGAATTAAAACAAAGGTTGTAGGTGCAAAGAGCGGCTATGTGTGCCTACGCGGCCCGACTTTCACTTTGTGGACAGCTCTAAAATAGTGAAGGTGTCGAGACCGGCAAGGGGGTGCATTTAAAGTATCAGACTGGCACTGCGTCATGAAGAATAAAAACTCTCTCGACCAGAAGTCAGTAGAAAGCACATCAGTTTCTTGGCGGCAGATAAGCGGGATGTTTAGCAGACACTTTGCAGATAATTACGCAAGGCCATGCGAACATATCGTCTGTTGGGCATTGCTTTTAAGTTATCCTGTTAGCTATGTCGAGCGGTGAAAATTTGTACTATCCGTTCGTTTTTGATTACGAAGTTCACATATGTGTCTTCATGAAAGATGCGAAGAATTTTGTTTGCTGATCCTTCTTCAAGTTTGGCAAAAGAGTTCGGGAAAAGCTTCTTTAACTTGGCTAGCGGAGTTCCAATAGTTAGTTCGTAGTTAGAAATTTGAAAGTTGGCGAGTCGTTTATTCTAATTTTCTGTCAATTCTTTTGGATTGCTCATTTAAGTCATCTCCTTAATAAGTCAATTAAATAATCAACCTTTTAATTTTTGACCGCTTCCGATCGTCAAATAAAGAATGGCACCTAATGGAGGCACAAGTATTATCAGAAGAGTCCAAATGAGCTTGTTAGAACTATTGGTGAATTCACTTTTCAAAACATCAATTAGTGTCCACAACCAAAATATTCCAGGAATTATTAGAACAAAGAAGATGATTTTTAACTCTCACCCTCCAGGCATACCCAGTAGTAATATTGAATTCATAATTTTTTATTTGTTGATTTTTAATTTGTCCTTGTCATGCTTGCCAACATTAATGTAACGCGCTCTGTACGCGTTATTTTCCATTTTCATTGCTTTTATTCATTAACTATCTGTTTTTCAGTAGTATATCTGATTATACCCGTTTATAACCTGGCCGGTCGCATCGGATATAAACACCACCTAGCAAAGTGTTAAGATACCAGTTGGTGGTTCTATATGCAAGCGACCAACTACACACAGTTACGTGGGGTGACCCTTGCCTGTATTTTTGAATCTTAGTTTTGGGTGAGGCAAAGGACGTTGATCGACTGTCTAGTCATAACGCTCGATCAAAGCATCAAAACTCCCACTAAATATGAAAACACCAAGTGAATATTATAATTTTAAATCAGCTGCATAACGAGGCCAGTTTTTAAGCGGAAAGAGCACAAACGCTTATAATCTTAAGTTGGAATGTGAATACTAATTTCAGTTCCTTCTCCTATTTCGCTGATAACTTCGATTTCCCCTTTATGCAAAAGCACTGCTTTTTCGAGTACCGTAAGTCCCAAGCCTGTCCCTGAAATGTTGCCTACATTTTCGCCCCGGTGGAAAGGTTCAAAAAGTATTTTTTGATCTTTTTTCGAAATTCCAATGCCTTGATCGGAAACCGAAAGTATTACCTTGTTTTTTTCTTGTCGTATATCAATTCCAACGCTGGCTGGCGAATCTGAATATTTAATCGCATTGGAGAATAAATTAATTACAATGTGCTTAATCCATTTTGGGTCGGCATTCAGCATTATTTTATCCATTGAAAATTTATAAATAACATCCCTTTCTTCTGCTTGAGTGAGTTGGTATTCTGTAACAATAGTTTTTACTAAATCAACCAGATCTATTTCAATGGCTTTGATTTCTAATTTTTGAGAATCGGATTTTCCAATAATCAGAATATCATCCAGTATG
>JBLHTU010000146.1:0-9536 GCA_047627515.1 Cyclobacteriaceae bacterium
TACCTGAAAAACGCTCATACATGTAATGAGGTACCGGTAGATCTAACTCACGACCACAGCTCTCCAGCAAAAGGAAACCTGTGAAAGTCAATATAATGACAAAAACCTCTTTCATATCAAACCATTTCATATAAATTTAACATAATCAAAAAAGAGTGTCATGTGATTTAAAACAAATATTTTCCTTATCCATTAGATCTTATTAGAAACCCAGATGCTATCAAGCAAGGTTATCAACCTAATAAGGTACCGCCCTTTGGTGTCATTTCTGAAATCAGAAAAAATAATCCGTATACGTTAGACTGTAGTCTCCACTAACCGGGATCGTATCTTGCCCGACCAGCAGGAAATCAAACTCTCCACAAATGGTCATCTCATAGTCATCTCCATGGCTGCCATTAATATGGAAAAAAGCTGAACTAGGCACAGAAAGAACCCATTTTGGATCAATTACATTCAAGAAAAGGTTTAGTTGTACGCCAGCTGACTTTTGTTGCTCTTCGTAGCTCCCATGAGAATCGTAAAACCTATAAGATCCAGGCACGGCAAAGCGGTAGCGGTAGTCGATCGGAGAAGTATCATAAAATCGTATACTGGTCCTGATAGAATCCTGAAGCGTTACATAATGTGACATTTCATTATCCCCCCATCCATCTGCAAATCGAGTATTGGGCATGGTATCAGCTATGAATAAGGTGCTGTCAGGTAAGTGCAGACGTATATAGTCTACTTCGGAACAGGGCTGGTTACCTGAAAAACGCTCATACATGTAATGAGGTACCGGTAGATCTAACTCACGACCACAGCTCTCCAGCAAAAGGAAACCTGTGAAAGTCAATATAATGACAAAAACCTCTTTCATATCAAACCATTTTATATAAATTTAGCGTAATCAAAAAAGAGTGTCATGTGATTTAAAACAAATATTTTCCTTATCCATTAGATCTTATTAGAAACCCAGATGCTATTAAGCGAGATATCGACTATTACGAAAATCGATACGATAAAGGTGGTCCTGCTATGGGATTTGCCATCCTATCTATATTGTACAATTGGACAGGTGATCAAGATAAATCTTACTCCTACTTCAAGCAAGGTTATCAACCTAATAAGGTACCGCCCTTTGGTGTCATCTCAGAGATGTCTGGTGGCTCCAACCCGTACTTTGCCACCGGTGCTGGCGGCATGCTGCAAAACGTGCTGGCAGGATTTGGAGGAATTGAAATAACGGATGAAGGTATCAAACAAACAGTGAAGACCATCCTACCTAAAGGCTGGAAAAAGCTGATTATTACCGGTGCAGGCATTGAGGAAAAGACAATTGTGATTGAGTGATGTGTGCCTATTCTGAAACCAAGTAGCGCATTGCTTCTTCTTTCGTTTCAAATGGAACCAATTTGTTTTTGGCCATTAAATTATAACCTTGAAGAAGGACCTTTTTAAGCCCATTTACACCAAGGACAGCCCCTTTTTCTGTCTTGTCATCTATTACCTCTTTGTTTAGTCGATTGGCTACATTCATAAACTCCGAACTACCACGCACATCAGAAAAATCACTGAGCGACAATAGCTTGACTGGTGACTGCTTATAGTATGCAGCTGAGTCTTCTAACAATTGTATCATTTGCCATTTGTCAGCACATTGTGATTAATCCACAAAGAAGATCGATTTACCTTCGAAAGGAACCTTACGAATAAAAGGGATCGTATCGAATGTCGTATTTGGTTTTTCTTCGGTCATTAGCTCAATCGTTAGTAGCCCTTAACAACTAGTTTTTTTTAATTGTGTTTAAGATAGTGAGAAATGCTGCCTCTGAAAAAGATAGCTTTTGATAAATTGCCGACTCATTTAAATACCTATGCGAACAATCAACCTTCTTGCAGCTGCTCTATCTGCACTTTATCTTTTTTCATGTGCAGGCCCGACTTCAGAATCCTCACTTGGAGATACAACGCTACTCGAGAGTGGCGTGAAGTATATTTATTTAACGCAAGGATCTGGAGCCCCCGTCGAGGCGTTCAAAGAAATCACAACGAATATCAACCTCATCATAGAAGAGGACACCGTTTGGTCTACTTACGGGGGTGAGAAATTTGAATTTATTGCTAAAAAAACAAGTCTCATTCAAGGCTTTGACGAAGTAATCATGTTTGCTCGAGAAGGGGATAGAATTTTAGCTGTCATCCCTCCGGAATTGGGTTATGGAGCAAGAGGTTCAGGAGAAAATATACCACCAAATAGCACATTGAAATTTGACATAGATTTTCTCAAAGTATCGGCTCCAAGACGATTTGCATCTGACACGCTACTTCAAGCTTGGAAGCTGAGCGGTTTTTCCGGACTCATCGGAACATATGAGTCTATCAAGGATGATACAATCACTTTCAAACTGGACGATGGAGAATGGTACAGCACAAGTGTACTTCTGGCGGAGAATAAAGCTTTTGATGACATCATTAAACTTTGGGATTACAAATTAGAGCAAGACTTTTTACTAGGGGGTTATTATTATAAAGCGAGAGCTTATGATAGCCTAGATATGATTCCAAAGGCAATTGTCACTTTGGAAGAAGGGCTCGCTAAAGACACTACTGATAATACGGTCATTCAAAACTATCTAGAGAATCTAAAGAACAGATAATCTCCAATTGGATGAAATTCATCTAAAACCTAGACTTAGGTGAGTTTTGATCAAGCCAGCAGGTGCCTTCCGATCGGGCTACTGCATTTGGCTAATTTCTATATCTTGGACAATGTCCTCCAAGCAAAAAGACCCGCCATTACTGCAAGGAATCCGCCCAACATAAATGGAGCTCCTGGCAGATACACAGCCGTCCCTTGCGCCGTGAAATAAGCGAAAATTGTAGTCATCAATACAGGTCCGATAATACTCGTGACACTGATCAGGCTAGTCAAGCCTCCCTGCAATTCTCCTTGTTCATAATTAGGGACTTGACTTGTCATGATACTTTGTAGCGAAGGACCCGCAAGCCCCCCCAATGCGTAAGGAATCATTATTGCATACAACATCCAGCCTTCGGAGGCAAAAGCAATCAAGCTCAAGCCCAGTGCATTAAAAAATAACCCTACATATACTGCCTTGACCTGACCTATTTTCTTGACAACGGGCCTTATAATAATGCCCTGCACAATTGCAATCATAAGGCCTATAAAGCCTAATGAATAACCAACTTCTGCTTCTGACCACATATATCGCTCGATCGTATAGTACGCCCAGGTACTTTGTGTAGCATGCGCAGCTAAATAGATGAGAAACAAACTAGACACCAAACCTAGAATCACTGGATATTTCTTTAGCTGCAGTAAAGTCCCCACAGGGTTGGCACGCTTCCACGAAAAAGGTCGTCTGCGGTCTGGAGGGAGTGACTCAGGTACGATGAAATATCCATATAGCCAATTAAGCAAAGTCAAGATCCCCGCAGCGATAAACGGCACTCTGGTGCCAAATGCTCCTAGCAATCCTCCTATTACGGGCCCCACTATGAATCCCAAACCAAAAGCAGCGCCTATCATACCAAAATTCTGAGCTCTCTTTTCCGGAGATGATATATCGGCAATGTACGCTGACGCAGTAGTGTAGCTAGCCCCACAAATTCCTGCAATTACCCTTGCGACAATCAACCACATAAGATCAGGCGCCCACGCAACAATAAAATAGTCGACTCCCAAGCCGAAGATCGAAATTAATAAAATAGGTCTCCTCCCATACCGATCACTTAGGCCACCAAGAATCGGTGAGAAAAAGAACTGCATAACGGCATAAATACCCAGTAATAGACCGCCGACACTTGAAGCTTCCGATACCGTGCCTCCCGACAATTCCATGATTAAGGCTGGTATCACTGGGATGATGATACCAAGTCCAATGATATCAATCAAGACAGTGACGAAAATAAACGGCATAGCCGCTTGTCGTTTGTTCATCTAAGCAGTATTAAAAAGGCCACAAATAAAGACAAAAAAACCGAAGGAGGGCTGACCTATAATCCGATAGACTCACCGCTCAAATAAATGAAATCGTGTTCACTCTTGATATTTACTATATTGATTACCCTTTATTTATCAAGCAATAGGTCAAAGACAATTCATTCATTAAAAAACAGAATCATGAAAAGAAGAGATTTCTTGCAGTATGCTGGTCTCGGCACAGGAGCTATGATTGCCCTGCCCGCGCTAGGTCATGCTATACCAGCAGAAGCGCTTCTCACCCCAGGAATGGATGTGGCGCAAAAGAAAGTACTTGCCGATGTAGCACTTAATACTGCAAAAAGTATGGGCGCAACTTATGCCGACGCCCGAATTGGTCGATATCTCAATCAGTATGTTTTCACGAGAGAAAATAAGGTGCAAAATGTGGTGAATACAGAATCCTTTGGTGTCGGAATCAGGGTAATAGCTGATGGTACATGGGGTTTCTCATCCACAAATGATGTTAGTACCGAAGGGATCAAAAAAGCTACAGAAATAGCCATTTCCATTGCTAAGGCAAATGGTAAAATTCAAAAAGAACCTGTTATTCTTGCGCCTGTTCAATCGCATGGCGATGTCTCTTGGAAGACGCCCATTGTGAAAAGTGCGATGGAAGTGCCTGTTTCTGAAAAGGTAGATTTGCTGCTAACAGCCAATGCAGCTGCCATGTCGAACGGAGCAAGTTTTGTGAATTCGGCTATGTTCATGGTCAACGAACAAAAGTATTTTGCCTCGACTGAGGGATCATACATTGACCAGGATGTGCATAGAATCTGGCCGACGTTTGGGGTAACCGCTATCGACAATGGAAAATTCAAAACCCGTCAAGCGCTCTCAGCTCCAATGGGCCTAGGTTACGAGTATATGATGCCAGATGAGGCTGAAAAGGTAGCAGGTATCGGAGGGGTCAAACTTTATCGCAACAGATACGATATCGTAGAGGATGCATCTATGGCTGCACAGCAGGCTATTGAGATGCTTTCCGCAAAATCTGTAGATCCAGGTAAATACGATCTCATTCTTGAGCCTAATCACTTAGGTCTCACTATTCACGAATCAGTGGGTCACCCATTAGAGCTTGATCGGGTACTAGGGTACGAAGCTAACTATGCAGGTACTTCATTTGCCACATTGGACAAATGGAAATCAGGCGATTTCAACTACGGTAGTAAAATTGTCAATCTAGTCGCAGATAAACTACAACCAGGTTCTCTTGGAGCCGTCGGATATGATGATGAAGGAGTAGCGTGCAAAGAATGGGATTTGGTGAAAGAAGGAACATTAGTCAATTACCAGGCGATCAGAGACCAAGTGCATATGATTGATCAAAAAGAGTCTCATGGGTGCTGTTACTCTCAGAGCTGGAATGACGTACAATTTCAAAGGATGCCTAATGTCTCGCTCAAGGCTGGAGAAGAAAAACTAAGTCCATCAGATATGTTGAAAGACGTAGAGAAAGGAATCTATATCGCAGGTCGTGGCTCCTACTCGATCGATCAGCAACGATACAATTTCCAGTTTGGAGGCACTCTCTTCTATGAAATCAAAAATGGTGAAGTAGTCGGCATGCTCAATGATGTGGCGTATCAATCTAATACACAGGAATTCTGGAATTCTTGCTCGGCAATTTGCGATAAATCGGACTACCGATTGTTCGGCTCTTTTTTCGATGGGAAAGGCCAACCATCACAAATAAGTGCTGTATCACATGGATCTTCTACAACGCGTTTCAAGGATCAGAATGTGATCAATACTGGTAGAACCATTTAATCATCTCAAAAGACAAAAAATCATGGCAATATTTAGCAAAGACGATGCAAAGCAAATCATGGACAAGACACTGGCTTTTTCCAAGGCAGATACTTGTGAAGTCAACTTGAGTGGCTCAAATGCTGGAAACATCAGATACGCCAGAAATTCCGTCTCGACGGCAGGCTATCAAAATAATCAACAACTGGTCGTACAAGCCAGTTTCGGAAAAAAAGTGGGTGTCGCGTCAATAGATGAGTTTGATGACACTTCATTGGAAAAAGCAGTCAGAAGAGCTGAAGAGCTTGCTCAGCTTTCCCCTGAGAATCCAGAATTTCTAGAGCCACTAGGTCAGCAAGAGTATTTGGAGTCCAAACAGTACTACCAATCAACCGCTGACCTGTCGGCAGATTACAGAGCGCAGGTTGCTAATGCTAGCATCGAACCCGCACGAGCGAAAGACGTCACTGCTGCTGGTTTCTTAAATGATGATGCTAGTTTTTCGGCAATGGCCAATAACAAAGGATTATTTGCATACAATATATCCACGAATGTCGACTTTACCGTGACCATGAGGTCCAACGATGGTACTGGTTCCGGATGGGTAACAAGAGACGTTAACGACGTAGATCAGTTCAATGGTGAAGAAGCATCAGCCATTGCAATAGACAAAGCGCTGCAATCTCGTAATGCCAAAGCAATCGAACCCGGTAAGTATACGGTCATCATGGAACCTGCAGCTTCGATTGGGCTATTGCAAAATATGCTCCGCTCATTTAACGCCCGAACTGCCGACGAAGGAAGAAGCTTTATGTCCAAAGAAGGTGGAGGCACCAAAATGGGCGAAAAGATTGTGGATGAACGTGTCAATCTTTACTCAGACCCTCAGCATCCTCTAGTGCCTTCTGGGACTTGGGCAGGTGATGGCCAAGCCATCAAGCCTCGTGACTGGTTAAAAGGAGGGGTGGTGGAAAACCTCGCTTATTCAAGGTACTGGGCCCAGGAAAAAGAAGTAGAGCCGATACCATTTCCAACAAATGGCATCATGACCGGCGGTGATGCATCTCTAGAAGACCTAATAAAAGATACCAAACGTGGCGTACTGGTTACCCGCCTCTGGTATATCAGAACGGTGGACCCTCAAACACTCCTCTATACGGGACTGACAAGGGACGGGACATTCTTCATTGAAAACGGGAAAATAAAGCATCCAGTCAAAAACTTCAGGTTTAACGAAAGCCCAATCATCATGCTCAACAACCTTGAAGAACTAGGTCAGCAAGTTCGGGTAAATGGCAACTTGATCCCTTATATGAAGATTAGAGACTTCACTTTCTCTAGTCTTTCTGACGCAGTTTAAACTGACAAAATCATATTCATAAATGAGGCCGTACTGAACAATTTAGTACGGCCTTATTTATTGCAAAAGCCATTAAAATAATACTAGACGACTTCTGACCAGATTATTCGTTCTTTTGATTGTGGAAACTTCTGGATTGCATAGAGAAAAGTTCTTTTTTACCCGGCTCCAATATGAATCAGGGGACTGGGATGTAGATCAGCGGATGCCGTCCAATATTCTGCATTCACTGGTTCAATACACGACCATACCTATAGAAACCGAAGAGAAAATAATCCCCTTAAGCAGCGACGATATTTTCAATAGCCCTTTTTGCTACCTGTCAGGCCACAAATTGGTGCAGTTTACCTCTGAAGAGGAAAAGAATTTTAAAGCCTACGTGGAGAGGGGTGGGTTTATCTTCGTCGATGACTGCAATCACGACATAGACGGGCTATTTGCTAAGTCCTTTGAGTCCCAGATGAGTAAAACATTTGGCGCTGAGGGGCTTCAAAAAATTCCAAATGATCATCGGATTTACCGTTCATTCTTTGACTTTGACGGACCTCCTGCTACTACCCAAGAACTTAATGGGTGGGGAGATGATCTAGTGCATGAGTATCTCAAAGCTATCGTGATTAACGACCGAATAGGTGTGCTGTATTCTAATAAAGATTACGGCTGCGAATGGGATTACGACTATCGAAATAAAAGGTGGTATAAATTAGACAACACAAGATTTGCGATCAATATCATCTTGTACGCGCTGACAAGTTGAAAATTATTTCATAAGAACAATGAAGCAAGGTTTAGAAAACGTAGAACAGGAACTAAGGGAATTAGTCTCAAAAATCTCTCTTCTGAAACAAGAAGTCCACAAGAGCATCGTGGGGCAGGATGAAGTGATAGATCAATTGATCATCGGTATGCTTGCACGCGGTCATGTCCTCATCGAAGGGTTACCCGGGCTTGCCAAGACGCTGATGATTAAGTCATTGTCACAGGCAGTAAGCCTTGACTTCAAACGGATACAATTTACGCCTGACCTGATGCCTACTGATATATTAGGCACCGAAGTGATCGAGGAAGACAGTCATGGACACAAATCTTTCAAATACAACAAAGGCCCTGTCTTTACCAACATCCTACTGGCTGATGAGATCAACAGAACTCCTCCAAAGACACAAGCTGCCTTACTTGAAGTCATGCAGGAATACAAAGTCACCTATGGAGGGACCAATCATGAGCTCCCTTCACCTTTTTTCCTGCTTGCTACTCAGAACCCACTCGAACAATCCGGCACTTTTCCTCTCCCAGAAGCGCAAGTAGATCGGTTTCTACTGTACATAATGATCGATTACCCTAGCGAAGCCGAAGAAGCCGCCATTTTAAAGCTGACGACAAAGTCCAATAGTGAGACTGTCAATCCGATTCTATCAGGTAGCGAGATTATTCGATTGCAGCAGTTTGTAAGAGATATATTTATCTCTGACGAATTGATCCAGCAAGTCAATCTATTGGTGCGTTCTACCAGACCTGCAAATGCAACGGATCAGATGGTAAAAGAATATGTTGACTACGGAGCTGGGCCGAGAGCTGGTCAAGCAATCATTCTAGCCGCGAAAGCCCACGCGCTGATCAGAGGCCGCTTATCTGTTACACCGGAAGACATCCGTCAAGTTACTTTACCGGCACTTAGACATCGATTGCTCATCAACTTTAAAGCAGAATCAGACGGCATTACGACCGATCATATCATTCAGCAATTGATCGATTCCAATTAGCCATGTTGCAGTCCTACCTAGATATTGACCCTTCGACGCTAGATGACATAAAGTCCTTTGACTGGTGCATCCGGTCTTTGGCACAAGGAGAGCAATCGGGCAATCGGGCCAGTAGGAAATTAGGGGTAGGTATGGAATTTAGCCAGTACAGACCGTACAGCCAAGGTGATGATTTGCGGAGACTGGATTGGAGAATGTATGCCAGAACTGACAAGTACTACATCAAGGAATCTGAGATCGACACTCACATAGAGATTACCTTTATCATAGACACTTCCTTGTCCATGACATACAGTGAAGAAGGAAGATCCAAACTACAATTTGCACAAATTATAACGGGACTGCTAAGCCATTTGGCGCTAAGTCAGGGAGATGGGATCGGTCTCGCCACTGCGCAGATACATCTATCACATGACCATTCACGATCATGGCCACGATTTTTACATCAGTTAACTACGATGCAAACGACTGATAAATTTGTCCCGCCTTCCCTCCATCGTAAAAAGGCCAAAGAGCTGTTTGTCTTTCTCACGGATCACTATGAGGAAGTCGGCGAAGTCCAGGCGTTTGCTTCGCAGCTGAAGCACCGAGCCAATGAGGTAATGGTCATGCATATATCAGGCCCTAAAGAAGTCGCATTAAATTTCGAAGAAGGTACCCGCCTGCAAGACCT
>JBLHTU010000147.1:0-9464 GCA_047627515.1 Cyclobacteriaceae bacterium
CGGGCCATCACATACAAATAGCTTATTATTACATCCTAGGCCCAAACCGCGTGGGTTTGACATTGGGATAGAGTTCATTTGTCTTGGGTTGCTCAAGTCGGACACATCTACTACTTCCAAAATATTTGAGTTAGAGAAATTACCGCAGCTTATTCCTTCTCGTAAGGTCACATAGGCAAAGTTACCTGACACCACCACAGGATCGCAGCCGGTAGCATGCTGATAGATGGACCTGAACAAGGGCATCGCGGGATTTGATATATCATAGATATACACAGCACTTGCACTGCCAACAAAAAGGTTTCCTCGGTATGGGAAAATTGTTTCAATTCCAAACCCTAATTCGATTTCTTCCCCTACTATTGGATTCTCAAGATTGGTAATATTAATAGGTACCAGACTCTGGTCATTTACAATATATAAGTAGTCACCAACTATACTGAACCTGGCTAAAGACCCCCCTTGACTCGTTCCTCCTTCAGAAAAACTTACGTCGTTTTCACTGAACCCGATTTCCCCACAAGAAACGATAGAGAAAATGATAATTAAGCCATAAATAAACTTTTTCATGGTCGGTAACATTTTACATTGTCCTTATTAGAAATTACCCAATCAATCACCACTCCCTTTGTGAGGTCGACACACTCAAAATAAACACCCCTTAGCGGTGGATATTCCTGATTGTTCATCACATTGCTTAATCGCTTCAGCGTTTCGACTTCTTGATTTTCAGTAATGCGAAAGGCAACAATGTCCGAGTAATTATCAGTGTAGATATAACCGTCTTTGATTGCTACATCATTGCTGCCTGGCACGTTGATAAAAAAGAGCGGTACTGGGAATGACGGATCAATGTTATTGATCACATGAAAACCCTCCCCTTTGATATTCACTATCAGAAAATCTTCATAGGTGAAAATCTTGGCAGGATTGATGATCGGTTTTGTAGGCGCTGCAATAATCTGAAAGCTAGTTGCTGGGTCTGCATAAACGGGCTCGTACACATCCGCAAAAGAAGGCAAAACAGAAATGGAATCATCCGGCTCGATGCAGGAGGACATCAAAGAAGTAATTAGCAAAAACCATAAAAAAGAGCGAAACATATCTGTGGAATTTAAGTAGATCATAGACACCTTTTCGCTCTTTAACGTTGCAGAAGCAACAAATATTTCTATGTGTGCTTACTCATTACCACTTTTAAATTGATCAAATCGGCTAGTTCCTTCCGCTCTAGGAAACACATTGTCTTCCACATTTGTGTCCGCAACTTCCTTGTTTGGATCAAGGACGATACTTATCACTTCCTTCTCCTTTACGAAGACTTTGGTCACTTCTTTTTCGTTCATTCTCCATATCTCAGCAGGAATCGACTCTATCTCTTTACTTCCATCAGCAAATGTCCACTCTACAATGATCGGCATTGGTAAACCGCCTTTGTTTGAAAACTTCACTTCGTAGAAATTTTTTCCCTCCAGCGCTTGTTTAATCTGACCATCGTCCAAGTTGTTTTGAAACTCTCTATACGTTTTACTTGACTGATTCTTGAAAACGAAGACTTCTGCCTCATCAGAGAAGGCTTTCTGATTTTCATTAAGACTCTTATCAGCAACCTTGACATTTCTGGTTTCTAAACCGTTTTCTTCTGTTTTCATGCGATACCATTTCACATCGTCTACAGACATGTCAACATAGTCCGTGCTGTAAAACCAGCCGCGCCAGTACCAATCTAAATCTACAGCTGAGGCATCCTCCATTGTCCGGAAAAAGTCAGCAGGTGAAGGCGATTTAAAAGCCCAACGCTCCGCGTACTTCTTAAAAGAATAATCAAATAGATCCGGCCCCATGACTGTTTCCCTTAAAATGGTTAATGCCGATGCTGGCTTAGCATAAGCATTGTTTCCAAACTGAAGTATTTGTTCGGAATTGGTCATTATCGGACGAACGAGACCTCTATCCCCTCGCATATATGGCACTATGCTCTCAGGCGTTCCTCTTCTTGCTGGAAAATTTGGGTCGTATTCTTTGTTTGTGATTGACTGCACAAAGGTGTTAAGCCCTTCGTCCATCCAGGTCCACTGACGCTCATCGGAATTAATGATCATCGGGAAAAAGTTATGTCCTACCTCGTGAACAATTACAGAGATCATACCCCACTTCGTACGATCACTATACGTCCCATCTTCATTTGGTCTTCCGAAATTGAAACAGATCATTGGGTATTCCATACCAATACTAGCTGCATGTACCGAAATAGCAACGGGGTATGGATAGTCAATAGTCATTCTAGAATAAGTGATGAGTGTTTGTCTTACTGCCATAGTGGAGTGCTCCTCCCATAGAGGGTTCCCTTCCTTGGGGTAGTATGACATGGCCAAAGGTTTTTTACCATTGATATCGACTGCCATTGCGTCCCAGATATATTTTCTTGACGCTGCAAAAGCAAAGTCTCTCACATTTTCAGCAGAAAACTTCCACGTCTCCGTCTTTTTGGATTTGTTTTTTTCACTTGCAACTGCTTCCTCCTGTGTGACGATAATCACGGGCTTATCAAACGTGTTTTTGGCTTTTTCGAATCGCTTGATCTGATCTGAAGTTAGTACCTGCTTTGGGTTTTGTAATGATCCTGTCGCGCCAATGATAAAGTCATTTGGCACAGTGATATCCACTTCGTAGTTTCCAAACTCAAGCGTAAACTCACCTCTACCCAAGAACTGCTTATTTTGCCAGCCTTCTATATCCGTGTATTTTGCCATGCGAGGAAAAAACTGTGCAATGGTATAAGAGTAGTTATCATCTTTAGGAAAGTACTCTAACCCGGAACGCCCTCCGTCAGACATCCGGTCGTTGATTTTATACATCCAATCAATATTGAATGTCATGTTTGTTCCAGAAGCCAGCGGCTGAGGAAGATTGATCCGCATCATCGTCTTGTTGATTGTGTAGCTCAATGGTTTATCCATAGCGTCAGTCACTTTGCTGATCTTAAACCCGCCATCATAATCATTAGCGTAGGTCAGTAACTGGTGTGCGTTCAAGGAATCACTCATTTGGCCTGCCCTAACCAGCGGCGTACTCGAATCTTGAGCACGCATGTTTTGGTCAAGCTGAACCCAAAGATATTCTAGAGCATCTGGCGACTGATTGTAATAAGTGATGGTCTCAGACCCTTTGATTGTTTGTTTATCATCATCTAAAACAATAGACATCTTGTAGTCCGCACGCTGTTGCCAATAGTCTTTGCCTGGAGCACCCGCAGCCGTTCTGTAAGTGTTAGGAGTCGCTAGGATTGTTCCAAGCTGTTCAAATTTCTTTTCCCAGTTCTTATCCGTTTGGCCATAGGCTAAAACTGAAGCTAGGACACAAAAGGAGAGTAGTAGTTTTTTCATAGTTTGTGTTTTACCAATATGTACTTTCTAAAGCCATCGAGAGTGCTATACCCGCTATTGCTGCTGAAATAACAAGCTTCCAATCTCTTCGATTAACTCCAAAAATTGAAACGAAAAGAAAGCTGATCGCCATAAAGATTCCAACAATAATTATTTGACCGACTTCTAATCCAATGTTAAAGGCAAGTAACTGCATCAAAATAGACGAGTCCCTACCGAGCAGGCTCATTAAATAGTTCGAAAAGCCCAAGCCATGGATCAATCCAAAGAACCCTGCAAACAGATAATTGATCGTGACCTTGGTCTGATGCCTAGCTGGCTGTCTAACAAATAAATTGATAATAGCAGTGGTAAGAATTGTCATCGGTATCAAAAACTCAATCAAGCCCGCATTTACCTGTACCAAACCAAACGTGGCTAAGGCCAAAGTAATGGAGTGTCCGACGGTAAAAGCTGTTACAAGCACAAGTACTTGTCTCCAATCGTCTATTAGATAAATAGCGCAAAGGGCCACAACGAACAGAATATGATCATATCCATTGATATCAAGGATATGCCTAAGGCCCAATTCATAATAGAGTCTAAATTCTGACATTATTTTTGCTTAATCTTACCAAAAGCTTAATTACCAAATGTTAGCAACGTACTTACTAATTTCAAAGCTACTCTTATTGCACCCATTTCATGTCAGTGTTTGTGATATGGTCTACGATAGTGATGATAAACACCTCAAAATTAGTGTTCGGTTGTTTTTGGATGATCTTGAAGTCGGGCTCAAACCTTTTATGGCAGATGACCGCTATGATATAATGGACAGTTCAAAATGGGACGAAACACAAAATGCAATCCGTCAATACTTCACCAATAATCTAAAGTTAAAAACCGGGAACAAAGAGATCGCCTTCACTTACCTAGGAAGTGAGGTTGAAGTAGATGCAATGTGGTGCTTTCTAGAGGTAGAAAAACTACGTCCATTTGAAGAATTAACAGTAGAGTACAGAGCTTTGACTGAGGTGTTCAATGACCAAGAAAACTTAGTCCACGTTCGAAAAGACGGAACTGTAAAAAGCTGCCGGTTATATCAAGACCACTTTTCTGAAGTATTAAAGTGGGATTAGGCAAAAGAGAATTCCCGATCTACGACCCACTGATTGTCCTCGTACTTCAATAAAGACAGTTTTTCAGCTATAAACCCTTCCTTAAAATCCCTTTGACGAAAGTCATTCCAGATCTCTTCAAAAACAGGCTTCTTTACATCTCTAAATGCAATGGTAATGTGTGGGTGAAAAGGCCGGTCTTTGTATCCTGAGTTCAAAATGTTATGCTTTCTCATCGCCTTCGTAATCCTCTTTTGACTATTCGCTAGCGATTCGTTTTCGATCACATTGACAAAAACCACTCTTGGCTCAAAAGCATCAAACCCATCTAAAAAGAGCGGAAACTTTGAGATAGAGGCAGCCTCTTGTTCTAAGCTCTGATACAGTCCCTGCATTCTATCCGCTCTCCAGCGAAAGGGCATGTGAAGTGTAATATGCGGAGGTGATCGCAATGCATGTCGTACATTCCATCGAAAAGCCACCTCTTCCTTTAATTGCGAAATCTTACCATTGGTAGGGTCTGGCGGTACAATCGAAATAAAATATAAGTTTTGATTCGACAATCTTTATAACTTTAGTTTGATGAAAATGCCTCTATGACATTTCTACAGAAGGCTTTCGCCATAGTTCAAACCTAAATTTACACCATGAAAAAAATCTTAACACTGTTTTTGATATCGCTTGTATTCGCCTCGTCTCCGATAGTAGCTCAGAAAAAGTCAAAGGTTGATAAAGCTCCGGCCAAAACTATCGCTTCCATAACAGACGGTATGACAAAAGAAACAGGGTTTCTTTCATATTATTGGGACGATGCGAAAGGAAAAGTCATGCTAGAGGTTAACAACTTAAATCAGGAATTCCTTTATATAAACTCTCTCGCTGCCGGAGTAGGATCAAATGACATCGGACTTGATCGTGGACAACTTGGCAACCGACGAGTAGTGAAATTCGAGAAACATGGTCCAAAACTATTGCTGATTCAGCCCAATTACGACTATCGGGCAGTTTCTGACAATCAAGAAGAAGTTCGTTCAGTACAAGAAGCATTTGCTTCATCCGTCATCTGGGGGTTCAAGATAGAAAAAGGGGAAGGAGACACATACCTAATTGATGTCACCGATTTCTTGCTGCGTGATGCACACAAGGTTTCAGACAGGTTGACTCGAACCAAACAAGGGTCATACAAGCTGGACTTATCAAGAAGTGCCCTCTATCGCCCAAACACGATGAATTTTCCGATGAATACAGAGTTTGAAAGCACATTAACTTTTACCGGCAAGCCCACTGGGGATTGGGTACAATCAGTCGTCCCTTCTCCAGACGCTGTAACGGTTCGGATGCACCACTCACTTGTTCAATTACCGGACGATGGCTACGAGCCGAGGAAGTT
The DNA here is from genome assembly GCA_047627515.1 of Cyclobacteriaceae bacterium. GTDB lineage: Bacteria > Bacteroidota > Bacteroidia > Cytophagales > Cyclobacteriaceae > JAYPLE01. The sequence goes on from JBLHTU010000147.1 coordinate 5,874, forward strand.
TGATCCGCGAAGCGGGTACAATCACATCAGCTATCAAGATTACGCTACACCAATTGCTTCCCCTTTGACCAAAAAGTACATTGCTAGACATCGGCTACAAAAGAAAAATCCCGAGGCCGCGATGTCAGAAGCTGTAGAACCAATTGTCTACTACTTAGACAGAGGCACTCCAGAGCCTGTTCGATCAGCCTTACTCGATGGTGCTAAGTGGTGGAATCAAGCATTTGAAGCCGCTGGCTTCACCAATGCCTTTCAAGTAGAAATTATGCCTGAGGGCGCTCACCCAATGGATGTGAGATATAATGTGATTCAATGGGTACATAGATCTACTAGAGGCTGGTCATACGGTGCTTCTGTGGTGGATCCTCGCACAGGAGAAATCATTAAAGGCCATGTAAGCCTTGGTTCGCTTCGCGTCAGACAGGATTTTCTTATTGCACAGGGCTTATTGAACCAGTACGAAGAAGGAGATTCTCCGATGATACAATTGGCCCTTGCAAGACTACGCCAGTTATCCGCTCACGAGGTAGGTCACACGATAGGATTGGTACATAGCTATGCTAGCAGCACGAACGATCGAGCTTCTGTCATGGATTACCCTCATCCCACGGTAAAATTAGCTGCTGATGGAACGATCGACCTGTCCGACGCATATGATGTTGGTATCGGCACTTGGGACAAAGTGGCAATCACATATGGCTATGCCCAGTATGAAAATGAAGAAGTCGCCTTTGAAGCATCAAAAAAAGTGCTTGAAGACGCGTTTGCTACGGGACTCAAGTATATCACAGACCGTGATGCCCGCGCTTCGGACGGGGCACATCCAGATGCACACTTATGGGACAACGGTGCTGATCCTGCGGACGAACTAATGCGACTGCTAAAGATTCGACGTCTTGTCCTGGATCGCCTTTCGGAAAAAAGCCTTCCCACCGGAGCTCCCTATTCTTCCTTGGAAGAGGTGATGGTGCCGATGTATTTGTTCCACAGATATCAGGTGGATGCTGCAAGCAAACTTATTGGTGGGCTCAACTATAATTATGCCGTGGTCGGAGGTAACCAAGTTGTTACTTCTTGGATTCCCGCTTCACGACAACTCAACGCTTTGGACGCTTTACTTACTAGTGTACACCCTGATCATCTTATTTTGAGTGACGAGTTACTCATGAAGATTCCGCCAAAAGCACACGGCTTTAGTCGTAACCGAGAAACTTTTCAAAGTAAAACCGGACCTGTTTGGGATTATTACACGGCCGCTGCTACCGCTACTCAATTGACGACTGGCTTTTTACTAAACCCACATCGGGCTAACAGGCTTGCTATGTACCAAGTACAGAACCCTGAACAACCTGGATTAACTACAATACTTGAAAAAAGCACAAAGGCAATATTCGACTATCAGTCAACTGACCAGAAAAAGTTAGCCCTGAATAGAATTGTGCAAGAAGAATTTATCAGCGAGCTAATGAAGTTAGCAGGAAGCACCGATTCTCAACCAGATACCAAATCAATTGCGACCATGCAGCTGGAGAAAATAGAAGAGAAAACCGCAAAGTTATCGCCCGTTCAAAAATCGCCTGTGGCTATGGCTCATTTTAAAAGACTAAGCCAATGGGTTAACAATTGGATGGAAGATCCTGAAGAAGTTCAGTATTCTCCTACCATCAAAGCGCCTGATGGGTCACCCATCGGTAGCGATGACGATACGTTATTGATGAATTGCTCTATGGATTATTGATGCTGTGGTTTCAGTAAGTCAGACACGGCTTTTACTGGGTTAAATGTAATCACAGGTACTTCTACAAAAATAGAATTCCAATGTGCCATACTCCCATTCCAAAGACCTGGAAGCTCCTGAGCTTTCAGGTCTTTTCCATTTTTAGACTTTTGCGTAGCAAAGCCTGTCAGGGGGTCTCTAAATTTCATTAAGTCATATGCGTTGCCGTGCATGTCTTTTACTCCACAGACTAAATCAACTGGATTAAAATGAGTTGCCGCATTGAAAACTGTCATCTGATCCGGATCGTCAAGATCTATTTGTGCCGTTTCTACTACTTGCAATGATGTGTTACCCTGCTGATCTTTTACCCAAAAGGGGCCTCCTCCAGGATCTCCCTCGCTTTTGACCATCCCACAGACCCGAATGGGTCTATCTAGTATCGCTACAAGGTCTTTGACGGTAGGTGTGTTGGCAAATCTCGTACCAAGGTTTTCTTTGACAAAAGTCGCTACCTCAAAGACTAGCGCTTCATTATGACCTGCTTGAAGTTTTCTTAAGTAGTCAAATATCTTTTCCTGTCGGTCGACCAAAACACCTGCAAGTACCTGTTTGAACTTAATCGTCTCTGCTTTTAAGTGGTCTGGCACGACATTGTCAATATTTTTTACAAATATTATATCTGCTTCCACATCGTTAAGGTTTTCTAAAAGAGCACCGTGACCCGCTGGCCTAAAGAGAAGAGCACCATCTTCTTCACGAAATGGCTGATTATCTAAATCAACCGCTATGGTGTCAGTAGATGGTTTTTGGATACTGTAGCTGACAGAAATCTTGCAATTAAACGTCTTCTCATAGTTGTTTTTGACTTGATTAACGTGTTTTTCAAACTTAGCCTGGTGCTCAGGGGAAACCGTGAAGTGGATTTTCACTTGATCAACACCGGACCTTGCATATTGACAGCCTTCCACCATGTGCTCCTCCACGGGTGTTTTTGCTGCTTCTTTATTTCCATGAAACTTCAATAGTCCTTTTGGGAGTTGACCGTAACCCAAGCCTTTCTCTTCCAAAAGGTAATCCAGGATCTCTACATAACTTTTCTTAAGGTGTGCTTCACTGAGCTCACGTCCGGAAGTAGCAAAAATTTCTTTTAGGACTTCATAAAAAGCAAACTGTTCAAGTCGTTTGAAAAAGTCAAACATAGAGCCTTCTGATTGATCCGCTGTAAGTTTCTGATAGGCCTCCTCGCTTTCGTTATACGATTCCTTGAAAGCAAAAAGTTTTTTGAACATTCGAGAGGCCGCTCCAGAGGCCGGAACAAACTTTACTACTTGATTTTTTTCTGCGAAACGCAGATAGGTATCTATAAATCCAGTAACCTCATCATCGGAAAACTTATAAATACCATTTCCGATTATCGCTGGACCCGATAGATCCGACGGGGAAAAGCCCTCTCGAAAGTACTTAATCTGTTGTTCTATTTCTTTTGTATCCAAACCATGTGCTATGATTTGCTTATCGTCTTGACTTGTGAACATATTGCTGAATTTTGGCACTTGAAGATAATTGCTGCTCTACCTGTTTACAATGCTTTCATATATTATTTCACCTTTTGATCTTTAGTTTTTAATTTCAAGTGAAAATTACCGCTTTATGAATGATCAACTAGATAGGTTATCACCACAGTTTTACGGCATGAGTATGGTTCCTGAGAATCACTGGCGCGAGTATGGGTATGCTTTGCTTGCCATTGCAGGCTCAGACGGAGAAGTATCCGACCCTGAACTTGAGTGGCTAACCATCTCTCTTGCCAGATCATTAGGTGTATCGCAAGAGGTTGTTGCTGCTTGGGAAACTTTCGACTTTGATGACGT
>JBLHTU010000148.1:0-9255 GCA_047627515.1 Cyclobacteriaceae bacterium
GCTTATCATCATTGTTGTAGCAGATGTAATGACCATTGATTGTATTATTTTCAATTTGTTTGACCGAGAGAGTATATCTACTCAACTCTATTCTTCCTTTGGTCGGATTTCTGAATTTCTCTGATAGCTGTTCTGACTGCTTAGCAAATTTCTTGTTTATCGGAACTGCATCCCAATAGAATTAAAATGATCACTGTCAGTGAGAAATACTTCCTTGAATGCATATTTTCACCCAATTGCAAATGCTTTCTCAGAATATTGATGTCAACGAGTCACTCAATATTTTTATAGAGCTGCTACCTGATCTTGCTGATAAAATTGGTTTAGAATCTCTTGGACAGCGGCGGCTTCTTCGTTCTTTCCAAGGCTTTGCAATGCTGCTAATTTACCCTTCAGCGACTTGGCGCGATTGGTTCGTCCTGCTAAGCAACGGTTGAATTGGACAAGTGCCTCCTCAGTTCTGTTTTGTGTGAGTAACCATTCACCGTACTGCTCGAATGATGGATAGGCGATAAAGGGAGGGCCGGAATCATAATAGCACTCACTTTCCAGATTGGTAGCCGCTATGAGCTGCTCCTCTACCGCAGTCACATTATTATCTAGCATGGCCAACATGGCCTGCATTTGATGAATAACAACTTCTGTCCGTTTAATATCAGTATTGGTAGGAGCATAGCGGGTAGGACCTGAGCTGCATAGAGCGATCCCATTATCTGATACCAGTAGTTTGGCGGCCTCTGCATGAGCTCCCAGACCATTTATGTTTTCTATGATAGCCACTCTATCTCCTTTTGCGAAAGCCAGCCCAGTCCGAAAAAAGTGCATGCCTGATTTACTCTGAAGGCCTAGTTTAGAATAATTCACATCAATGGAGGGTACGGAAGCTGGCCATTCACCCGTTTCTATGAGCTGTTGGTTTTGCATGTTGATTAGGTAACTATCTGAGTGGGTACTGTCTTGATAAAATTGATGCATTTCTGCCAAAAGGCGAGTTGCCTCATCAAATTTCCCTTGTTGCAAGTAGCTATAGTGTAACCAGGTCATAGAGTGATAGCCTCTGCTTTTTCCACTTAGATTTTTTCTTTCCATTCTATCCAAACTTGCTTGGTAGGATTCCACATTGGAAGCTACCGACTTATTCCACATACCTAATGCGACATAAATGTGGGAGGGCATATGTAGAGCGTGTGCAGCGGAAGGTGCTACTTTCGCATAGTTATTCGCAGCATCAATGGCTTTAGTAGCATCGTTAGGATTATCATTTGCATGAATCATGTAATGCAATGCACCTGGATGTGTTGGGTTCACTTTTAGGATCTCTTCTGCAATGTCAGATGATTTTTTCAGGTAATCGGGATTGTCATAATCTGCCCACATCAGTCCAAGTGCTAAAAAGGCAGCTACCTCTTGATTATCAGGATACTGACGATACATTTTTTCCATATGATCGACATATGTATCATTGCGCGCTTTCAACTCTCCTTCTCCGTAGAGAATTTCAATACTTTGCCAGAATTCTTTTTCTAAAGGGTTAGTTATTTTGGCAAGCCGATCTTCCGGACTCGCACCAAATTCCTTCATTACCTTTCTGCCTTCTTCTACATTTTGTAAACCCCAAAGTGCTTTGTAATGCGACATTGCGAGTCCCCAATAGGCCATCACTTCTTGCGGATCAGCTTGCTGAGCTGCCCTGAACTGTTCCCTGGCATCATCATATTCAAAGCTATGTAACAGCAAGAAACCTTTGTCAAATGAGGTTTTTGCGGCTTCAGATAGGTCAAAGGCAAAGCCAATGTTTCCGAGTTGCAGCTGCTTTTCATTCCCCGTATTCGAAGAAGTATTACATGCTGAGATGACTAGTAGAAGGAGGAGTATTGTCGTTAGATGCTTCATATGGTTTTGGTCAAGTATTAGGCAGAGCGCTAGCTCTATTTGCTGTTCTGGAACGTATCTGCCAGTGAGCAGACCCGTCATACTGCTAGTAATTTAATTCAATTATTATTGCTTGAGTGTCTTGCGTTAATCGGTATGAATTGTCATGAAGATAATGGACTTCCACTGATCATTGCGAGGATATTTCAGGTCATTGGTTCCTTTTTAATTTCACTCTTCTAGTATGGAAACAGGCCTTACAGGACAATAGGAAAGCCCTATTTGGTAGAACTTACTTAATTGTAGAACATCTTTAAGTCAGATCCGTATATTTGTTCTACAAGTTAGAAAGTAAGATGAAAGAAACAAGATTAGGAGATTTTGAAGAAGTGATTCTTCTGTTGGTAGGGATACTTGGCGAAGAGGCATATGCCTTTAAAATAGCTGCAGAATTTGAATCTCAGACTGGGAGAGTCGCATCCATAGGCTCAGTACACTCGACCATGGAGCGATTGTCTACTAAGGGGTTTTTGATTTCTGAAATGGGACAGCCCAGTACTAATCGTGGAGGTAGGAGAAAAAGGATCTATACCATCACTGCTAGCGGAAAACTCGTTTTGCAAAACTCGAAGGAGTTCAAGTTGTCTCTTTGGGAACAGTACCCATCTCTGTCTTTTGCGCAGTTGATTTTTAGTCAGTGAAAACTGTACCTCCTCGTTTGGCAAAATGGATTTTGACTAGCTTCTTAAGAGGAGATCTAGCAGAAGAAGTGCTAGGAGATTTAGAGGAGAAATTTTACGAGACTTTCGAACGAAAAACACTACGCAGTGCAAAGCTCAATTACTGGTTTCAGGTCATAAACTACCTTCGACCATTTGCATTTAGAAATCTAATATCATTCAATTTAATTAGCAGCGGCATGTACAGGAATTATTTAAAAATAGGCTATCGAAACTTACTCAGAAATAAGGGGTACTCATCCATTAATATTATTGGGCTGGCGGTAGGAATGGCTGTGGCTATGCTTATTGGTCTTTGGGTTCAAGATGAGTTATCATTTGGTCAGTATCATAAAAACCACGACCGTATTGCTCAGGTGATGGAGCATCAGCACCTGAATGGAAATGTCAGTACACAGCCGGCATTGCCTCTCCCCCTTAAAGAGGAATTAGTATCAAAGTATGGAGAAGATTTTGAAAGCATCATCTTGTCCTTTTGGAGACAAAGTCTTATTGTTTCTCATGATGACATCAAGCTCACCGCAGAAGGCAATTTCATGGGGAGTGATGTGATTGATATGTTCTCTATGAGGATGCTCAAAGGCAGTAATGATGCCCTCAGTGAGCCGGGCTCGATTGTCATCGCTGAGTCTTTGTCTAACGTCATATTTAAGGACAGTGATCCTATTGGTAAGTTTATGAAAATCGACAATGAGTTGAGTGTCATGGTGACGGGAGTGTATGAAGATATACCTAAGAACTCTGACTTGCATGGGCTATCATGGATCGCCCCTTGGAAACTGTGGGAAACATCACAGGCGTGGGTGCGTAATTCGGCAAGTACAAGTGACTGGAATGACAACTCATATCAGCTGTATGTGATGATAGCTGATTATGCGGATATGAAGGCCGTCAGTAAAAGGATAAAGCAAGCTAAGTTCAATAATATCAACCAACGGCAACAAGCACAAAATCCTGAACTTTTTCTTCACCCTATGAATGATTGGCATTTACGATCGTCATGGGAAAATGGCGTCCAAAAGGGAGGATTGTTTCAGTTTGTCGTTTTGTTTGGAATCATTGGCGTGCTGGTATTGGTCCTTGGCTGTATCAACTTTATGAACTTGAGCACAGCCCAGTCAGAAAGAAGATCTAAAGAAGTGGGCATACGAAAAGCGATAGGCTCTGTTAGAGGTCAGCTGATCAATCAGTTTTTGACAGAATCTTTTCTGGTGGTCATGCTTTCATTTGCAGTAGCAATCTTCATGATAGCATTCGTCATGCCAATTTTTAACAATCTTGTTGATAAAGATTTATCGGTTCCTTTTACCGAAGGTTACTTCTGGGTAATCAGTTTAGGATTTATATTGATGACGGCATTGTTAGCCGGAAGTTATCCAGCATTGTATCTGTCTTCCTTCAGACCGATTGCCGTATTGAAGGGGACTTTCAAGGCTGCAGGCTCCGCCCTTGTATTCCGTAAAGTATTGGTTGTTTTTCAGTTTGTGGCCTCTATATCCTTGATTATCGGGACCATCATTGTGCGGCAGCAAATTCAACACACTAAGGATCGCCCGATGGGGTATGAAGTCGACGGCACTATTATGACTTGGAGCAATTCAGCTGGATTTAAAGGCAAGTTTGATTTGATTCGCAATGAACTAAAAAGTGCGGATGCGATCGTTGAAATGTCGGAGTCTAGTAGCCCGCTGACCATGATTTTTACACGAGTAAATAGCTTATCATGGGAAGGAAAGCATCCTGATTATACCCCCAACTTCGGAAGGGTGGCTGTGACACCATCATATGGGAAAACCGTAGGATGGGAAATAGCCAGAGGGAGAGATTTTTCCAGCAGCTTTGCTTCAGACTCTTCATCATTGATTATCAATCAAAAGGCTGCCGAAGAAATGGGTATGATCGATCCCATAGGTAAAGTGATCAAGTGGGGAAGTGATGAGCAGACGAGAGCTTTTCAAGTTATTGGTGTGATCAAGAATATGTTAGTAGAATCACCCTTTGATGAGATCAGTCCAATGATCTTTACGATGAGCAAATCGGATATGAATTGCATGACCCTGAAACTCAACCCAAATAACAGTTCCTCTGCTTCGCTTGCGATCATTCAAGATGTTTTCAAAAAACACATTCCTTCGATCCCGTTTGACTATACATTCACAGATCAAGCGCACGGCAAAAAATTTGCTGCTGAGGAGAAGATAGGGAAGCTCTCTGGCGTATTTGCTGCATTGGCTATCCTCATCAGCTGCCTAGGGATCTTTGGTATGGCTTCCTTTGTGGCCGAGCAACGTACCAAAGAGATTGGTGTACGTAAAGTCCTCGGATCGTCAGTGTTTGACATCTGGAAAATGATCGTCAATGACTTTGTCATATTGGTAGGTTTATCCTTTCTCATTGCCATGCCGATTGCCTTTTTTACTCTATCAGGGTGGCTTGAGGGCTTTGAATATCGGATAGACATTCACTGGTTAGTTTTTGTAATAGTAGGTCTTGGGGCCTTGTTGATTACGATGCTTACGGTGAGCTATCATGCGTTGAGTTCTGCTTTAAGTAATCCACTCAATAGTTTGCGATCTGAATGACACAATAGATCTGAGGCTATCTTTGTTTCCAAGTTGAGTTTCCTCGGATTAAACGCTACAGTTGTTTTTTTAGACCTGCGAGAATGTCATTCTGTATTTTCTAATCCAGCTGTCATTGAATCGATTGTTAAGCACAGATTGCCACTCACACTATAAAATGAGATTAAACAGGTAACCGGAAATAATGATGGAGAGTGTTACTACGCCAAAAAAGACAGCAATTAGCTTAAAGGTCATCACTTTCTTCAAAAGCATTGCTTCTGGTAGCGATAAGCCAACCACTCCCATCATAAATGCAATTGCGGTACCCAAAGGAATTCCTTTTGCCACCAAAACCTGCACGATGGGGAGTATGCCAGATGCGTTGGAGTACATTGGAATCGCTAAGATGGTCACAACGGGGACTGCAAACAGATTGTCTTTGTCCATGTATTTTTCAAAGAACCCTGCTGGAATATAGCCGTGCATTAGTCCTCCAATGGCAATTCCTACTAATACATACGGGACAATCCCTTTCAGGATTTTAAGTACTTCTTGCCCAATTACGGGTAGCCGGTGTCTTAAGCTTTGTTTTTCAGCAATAAATGCATCTTGGTCTTTCTGAGCGGTTACCATTACGTCTTTCACCCAAGGGGTTAAATAGGATTCTAATTTTAGTTTTTGAAGGATTACGCCAGAGACAGTGCCTAGCAAAACTCCACTAATCACATAAATAATGGTCGTTTTAAGGCCGAATAAACCAACAAAGAGTCCGATTGCAATTTCGTTAACCAACGGAGAAGTAATCAAAAATGAGAAGGTTACGCCTAAAGGAATCCCACCTCTCACAAAACCGATAAATAGAGGAACTGACGAACAGGAGCAAAAGGGCGTGACCACACCAAAAAGACTTGCCATCAGGTATTCCAGTCCATATAGTTTATTTCTGGATAGATAGTTTTTAACCTTTTCTATCGGGAAGTAGCTATTGACGATTCCCATAGTATAGATGACAATAGACAGGAGTATTAAAATCTTTACCGTATCATAAATAAAGAAGTTTAGCGCCTCTGCTAGTTGTTGCCCTTTGTCCAAATTCAAGACATCAAGGACTAACCAATCCGCTATATTCTGTAGCCAGTCAAACATTATTGGCGACCGTTAATTGATAAGTGCCAACACTTCATTTTTTGAAGGCACTCTGCCTTTTATTATAATGACATCATCTATCACTAATGCTGGTGTTGTCAATACATTGAACTTGATGATCTCCATCATATCCTCAACTTTTTCAATGGTCGCATCAATATTGTTTTCTGAAACCACATCTTGTACAACACCCGTCATGGATTGACATTTCGCACATCCTGTGCCTAATATTTTAATCACTTTGGTCATGGCATTTCTATTTGTTTATCACCTGTGGGCAATAAGAGTATTAAAAAATATCAATCAAAAAATTGATGGAAAATGCTTTGGCAGCGTTCCAGTTTTCTTGATTGATACAGTACTTTATTTTGGGTGGTTCTAATTCTCCTTGAATGAAACCGGCATTCTTTAATTCCTTAAGATGTTGTGAAACAGTAGATTGAGCCAAGGGAAATACATCTGCCAAATCGCCTGCAAAACAGCACGACTGATTGTCTAGATGCTTTAAAATAGCAATACGTGTCGGGTGTCCTATAGCTTTGGCGAATTTGGACATGGCTTAGGTGTTTTGCTTGTACGCGATCTGCTCCAAAGTTCTTTTCATATCTCTTATCGTGAATGTACGATAGGGCTATGAGTTGACCTATGACGTTGATCAGGTACGGCCTTTTCTTTCGCTTGCGGGTATTTGTGCAGGTATTCGTGCGGTGATCGAAAGTGGAGATGAGTCCCGATAATCATAGGGAGCACTCATTTTTGCTAAACCAGATAGCCCCATTTATTTTCAGTGGTTTGCTAGTGGCGTTTTATTATTTCCAATCGAAAATTCTCGATGTGAGGTTGACTAGATCTCTTTTAGATCTAAGTTTTCAGTATTTATCATGGTTACCCAGTACTTCATTTTCTTCTGAATCACCCTGAAATGATGTTCGTCTTCTGTCGTTACAAAAGTCAGTGCATCACCAGGGTTTTCTGCTCGGCCAGTTCTACCGATACGATGAATAAAGTCTTTGGGAGAACGTGGCAATTCATAATTGATAACATGTGGTAAAAATTCTATGTCGATACCTCGTGACAGCAAGTCGGTAGCTACTAGTACTCTCAATGTTCCAGCTTTGAAATTGGCTAAGGCTTCTTTCCTGCTCCCTTGGCTTTTTTTACTGTGTATGGCCCTTGCATCTATTCTGTTTTTTTGCAATTTATCGGCTACTAAATCTGCTTGATAGACGGAAGACGTAAAGATGAGTACTTGCTGCCAATTGTTCTTCTGAATCAAATAGCGCAACAAGGGGCCTTTTTTCTCTGGTTGTACAAAATAGCCCAATTGCTTAATGAGGCTGATTGAATCAGCTTCAGCATCGATTTTGATGATGACAGGCTTGTGTAGTAGTATTTCTTCTACCTGCTGAACATCAGGACTTAGTGTGGCGGAAAACAATAGGTTTTGTCGTCGCTGAGGCAAGAGCGCAAAAATACGGTCCATTTCTTTCTTAAACCCTAGGTTGAGCATTTTGTCAGCCTCATCTAAGATAAGTGTACTCAGATCAGAAAAATGAACTGCATTGGACGCTGACAATTCCAGTAATCTACCGGGTGTAGCCACCAACACATTTACATTGTTCATTGATTTCATTTGCGGATTAATGGAGGCTCCTCCAAATACTGCAAAAGATTTGAAAGGAAAGGTCAGAGCCTTGCCAAACAATCGAAAAACTTCTTCTACTTGTATGGCCAGCTCTCGGGTAGGAACCAAAACCAGTACATCGATATGTCTATTTTGTGTTGACGCTTTCCCCTTCAAATTCATTAGGACAGGCAGCACATAGGCAGCTGTTTTTCCTGAGCCCGTTTGAGCAATGCCTAACACATCCTTTCGCTTCAAAATAGCGGGAATAGCCTTCTCTTGGATGGGGTAAGGTTTTTCGTATCCTTGTTCGGCAATTGCTTTGACCAAAGACGGTGCTAATCCTAAAGTATTGAAAGGCATGGAGGGTTGTGTTTAATTACGACCACAAAGGTAGACACTAGAATTGGCTTGAAATTAAGAAAGTATTAACTACTACGGTGTTTGTCAATGTTGATTATGTGGGTTGGTATTAATCAAGTGATTTTAAGGCCACAGTGAGGGAACATTCACGCATGTCTACCACTGGTCGGTCCTTTTTCTAAACACGATAAGTCTTCTGTTATGATTTGGTTCGTGGGGACACGAACCAAGGCTTAGGAACCATGGCTATGGATGCCATTCCAATTTGAGCTCGGAGGTACGCGGTATACAATGATCTTTCTTTTCTTAATTAATTTTGGAAAGATCAACGATTTCAATTTGAAAAAAGTCAGCAATTTTGGTCAGCTTTCTTTTCAAAAGGTCTTTATTTTTTTTAGCTGTAAGATGAAGTTTTGCGCCATCTACAAATTTGATGTAGGCATTGTACTCAATATTTTTAATGGTCCTTCCAGTCGTGACCATTGTATAGACTTTTTGACTGGTACTACTGGCGACGATAAAGATCTCTTCTACCTTGTCATACTTTCCCCAACTACCGAATTTCAAAAAAATGAAGGAGTTATATTCTCTGTATTGCTTTTTCGAGCGTTCAAATTGTATGCCTCTGTATCCTGTCAGGATTAAGGCTCCTATGAGTAAAGAAATAGGCGCGAAGTAGGGAAAAATTAAAAGTAGTCCAACGCCAAAAAGAGTAAATATGATCCCTAATAACTGAAACTGAAATGGGAAAAGCATTTCTGAATTGAAATTAAAAGAGTCGTCTTTCATCATATCTTCAAATGTCATATTGAATATAATATGCAACAGTATACAACTTTGTGAATATAGTCTTCTCTTTTGGCCTGTCTGGTTTCTACGCTGTGAAACAACACCCAGAACCCATTTGAGCAATCAGCATGGAATCAGTTGACCGTTAGGGCAGTGG
>JBLHTU010000149.1:0-9168 GCA_047627515.1 Cyclobacteriaceae bacterium
ATCAAGATCTCAATAGTAGTGATTTAGTGAATGTGCTATTGAGAAATAGTGTGGAAGTATATCAAGCAGATAAGTCATTCCAATCGACTGCTAAAAACTACCGGACTGGGCGCACAGCTAAAATCACTCTTTCCAAAGGCAGCTATATTGTACTGGCTGATCAGCCTCGAGCTCTGTTTGTAAGCAGTATCATGGAACGTAATATGAGTATCGAAGACAGTGTGATGTACGATATGGCCACATGGTCCGGGCCGATCGCTTACAATCTTGAAGCATATAGCAGTAATGCTGCAGTCTCAGTCGGAATGACAAAAATAACTGAGCCTATTATCCCTGTAGGAACAGTTGTGAATGTAGCCGCTCAATATGCTTACGTCATTGATTGGACGCAAAGAACAGCACCCAATGCGCTTGCTAAGCTGTGGGCCAAAGGCTACCGCGTTAGGTCTGCTTTCGAACCATTTGGTTCTGGATCAGAAACTTTTTCAGCCGGTTCTCTCATTGTTTTGAAGGGAAGAAATCTTGAAAAAGCAGAGTCAATAGATCAGGACATGTCAACGATAGCAAGAGAGTCAGGTGTCAGAATCGTTGGTTTTGAATCAGGCAGAATGACATGGGGTATGGACTTGGCTAGTGGGAGGAATGTGCCAATCAAGCAACCGAAAATAGGGATGATGATGGAGCAGCCATTTAGCTCTTACACTGGAGGTCAGATATACTTCTTGTTTGATTGGGAAACCCAGCTGCCTATTGAGCGCATTCGCACCACTACTTTACAGCAAACCAGCTTACCCAAGCAAGGATTTAGATTCGGTGGTGTAGATCTCAACGACTACGATGTTTGGATTCTTCCAGGTGGAGGGAGTGCACTGTCCAGCATCTTTACAGAAAAAGAAATCGCTGATATTAAAGAATGGGTGAGCAAAGGCGGGGTATTGGTTGCCACTGAGAGCGCAGCTAATTTTTTTGCCGATAAGAGTAAGCTCACGGATGTTGCTTTCAAAGAAACACCTAAAGATTCCAGTGATCAGATTAAGTATCTCCCTTATGCAGCTAGGGAAGACTACTACGGAAAAAAGAGAATTCCCGGTGCAGCAATGAATGCGAAAATAGACGTTTCACACCCATTGGCATTTGGTATGAAGGAGGATTTGTATGCACTAAAGTTTGGTGTAAATGCCATTGTCCCTAGTGCTGGCTTGGAAACTGTAGGTTACTATCAAAGGGATCCTTCTCAATTACTCGTAGCTGGATATGCATCGAGCGATAACCTTTCTCACCTTGCTGGTGGCACTTTTGCAGGTGTAAAGAATATCGGGCAGGGTAAAGTAGTCTATCTAGTGGACAATACGCAATACAGAATGTTTTGGCTCGGACCAACAAGACTGATGCTCAATGCGGTCATGCAGTTACCTGGCTATTAAGAGTCATTCTAACATACGTTATCACTATTGCTCTTTACCAAATGAACTTTAATACAATGAAAACGATCAAATACACTTTCCTACTTCTGCTCGCCTTGTCCTTTGCGGCTCATGGTCAAAGAAAGAAGAAACCGACAGTAGATACAGAAAAGATTGATGTTTCTCTTTTTGAAGGTATTCAGTGGAGGAATATTGGGCCATTTCGCGGTGGTAGAAGTGTGAGTTCAACTGGTATCTATCAGGATACAAGGACTTTTTATATGGGTTCGACTGGAGGAGGTGTTTGGAAGACCACAGATGGTGGAATCAGTTGGAATAATATATCTGATGGCTTTTTCAAAACAGGAACAGTCGGTGCTATCGGAGTAGCACCTTCAGATCCTAATGTTATTTATGTAGGAATGGGTGAGCATGCAGTTCGAGGTGTAATGACCTCAAGTGGGGATGGCATGTATAAGTCTACAGATGCTGGCGCTACCTGGAGTCATATTGGTTTGGGCCAGTCAGCACATATTGCCAATATCGAAGTAGACCCTAAAAATCCAGATCTTGTGTATGTCGCGGTCCAAGGGGCACAGCATGGACCTACTAAACAACGAGGCGTTTACCGGTCCAAAGATGGTGGGGTTAACTGGGAACAGGTGCTTTTTGTAAATGACAAAACAGGTGCGGCGTCCATTTCTATGGATAAAACCAATCCAAGAATTATATACGCTGCCATGTGGGATCATATTAGATATCCATGGCAGATGGTCTCCGGAGGTAAAGGATCAGGGCTGTATAAAAGTAGTGACAGTGGTACGACATGGGAGAGAATGTCTGAAGGGTTACCAGAAGAATTTGGTAAAAGTGGAATTTCTGTCTCACCTGTCAACCCAATGCTTGTATGGGCAGTGATCGAAGCAGAAGACGAAAAGGGGGGTGTATATAGGAGTGACGATGGCGGTAAAAAATGGTCTCAGGTAAATAAAGACCGAGTGAATATTGCCCGTTCGTGGTACTACATGGAAATCTTCGCGGATACGCAAGATGAGAATGTTGTGTATGTATTGAATGCACCGGTGATGAAATCGATCGATGGAGGTAAGTCGTTTAGTGCACTATCAGTACCGCATGGGGATAACCACCACCTTTGGATACATCCAAACGATAACCAAGTAATGATTAACTCAAATGACGGCGGAGCCAATGTGAGTTATAATGGAGGGGCTAGTTGGTCTAGCCAGCAGCAGCAAGCCACAGCGCAGTTTTACCGGGTGATAGCCGATGAAAGAGTCCCTTACTACGTTTATGGAGGTCAGCAGGATAATTCAGCTATTGCTATTGCTAGCAGAACCAATGATAGAGGGATAGATTGGAAGGATTGGTATTCAGTGGCAGGTTGTGAAAGTGCTTATCTGGCTTTTGATCCAAAAAACCCTTCAGTGATATATGGTGGATGCTATCAGGGGATTATCGAGCAGTGGATGGAGAAATCAGGTGAAGCCAAGCCCATCAAAGCTTATCCAGAACTGGCGCTAGGAAATGAGCCTTCTACCTTTCGTTATAGATTTAATTGGAATGCACCGATCATTAGCTCTCAATATGATCGTGAGACGATTTTTCATGCTGGAAATGTTGTGTTCAAAACGACGGATGGAGGCATCAGCTGGGAAGAGATCAGCCCAGATCTGACACGTAATGATAAAACTCAGCAGGTAAAAGGAGGAGCTCCATATACCAACGAAGCTGCTGGTGGCGAAAACTACAATACTCTTATGTACTTGAGTGAATCTCCTCACTCAGAAGGAGAGTTATGGGCAGGTTCTGATGACGGTTTGATTCATCTAACAAGAGATGGAGGAAAAACGTGGAAAAATGTAACACCTGCAGATATGAAAGAGGGTATTGTCAATAGCATAGAACTCTCTTCTCATCAAGCAGGTAAAGCATATGTTACCTTAATGCGCTACAAGTTCAATGACTTGAAGCCATATGTCTATAAAACAGAAGATTATGGGGTAACCTGGCAGCGCATAGTATCTGGAATCGATGATGCATACACTTTTGTTCGTGTAGTACGAGAGGATAAGCAACGACCCGGCTTATTATATGCAGGCACCGAGACAGGCTTATATATATCATGGAATGATGGGCAGTTGTGGAGTCAGTTGCAGCTTAATCTTCCGGTAGTTCCGATCAATGATTTGATGGTTCATCAAAATGACCTCATCGCTGCGACTGCAGGTCGATCCTTTTGGATTTTAGATGATGTGGGAGCCTTGCAGCAATGGAATATGCCTGCAAAACTTACGCTTTTTTCACCAAAAGCAGTTCATCGTATTTTGGGTGGGTCTTCTGATAAACCAGTACCAGGGCTTGGACAAAACCCTAAATCAGGTGTTACATTCGACTATTACTTACCGGAAGAATTAGAGGATAGCGTAGAGCTTACAGTAGACGTACTGGATACAGAAGGAAATACATTGAGATCGTATAGTAGTGTAAAAGAGGAGGGATTTAAATCCTGGCCAGGAGGCCCACCTGCTGCGGCAATATTGCCTGTTAAAAAAGGAATAAATCGGTTTACGTGGGACTTTAGACGCGCTACTTTACCAGCAGTTGACGGGGTATTTGTCTATGGAGATCATAGTGGTTCATTAGTTGCACCCGGTGATTATGTCATTCAGATGATGCTGGGGGAGGATACAGTCTCTTCGAGTGCTACAATCCTTCCCAATCCTTCCGTACCTGCTTCAGCAATGCAATTTTTGGAACAGCAGGACTACCTAGAGTCAGTAGAGTCTACGATTAGAGATATTCACGAATCAGTCAATAACATGCGATCGGCACGAACTCAGCTAACGACTTATCAAGAGTTGTTGAATGGGCAAGAGGAAGCTAAAGGGTTATTAGATTCAGCAAATGCAATTGTAAAAAGGATTACTGAGTGGGAAGAAGAATTGATTCAACCTGATCAGAAGACCTTTCAAGATGTTATCAACTATCATAACATGCTCAATGCGGAATTGATGGAGTTAAAGTCTTATGTGGATGTTGCAGATCCCCAAGTGACTAAAGGAGCCAAAGACAGGCTAAAGGACTTACTATCTGAATGGAGAACGTTTATGGTACAGAGAGATCAGATCATTGAGGAGGATATGGCCGTTTTCAATCAGCTGTATAAAGACTTAGATCTACCTGCAGTCATTATGAAATAAGGTCTAGAAATATACGATCTGCGAGATGAGCTTGCTCATCTCGCAGATCGTAATAAAGCTTAGCTACTACGCGATCGCTTTATTAGGAACATTATAATGCTTTCGAATCTCCCAGATATTTTTGATGTCCTTGATGAGTTTAGCAAGCACTTCCGGTGTTATCGCTTGCTTTGGATCATCTCCAATTCCCAACTTCGGTTGGCTATGCGCCTCGACAATTACGCCATCAGCACCGTATGCCATTGCTGCCAGTACAGCGGAAGGCACATATTTAGCACGCCCCACTGAATGTGAAGGATCTACAATTACGGGAGCCCAAGTCTTTTCCTTGAGCAAAGGAGTGATGGCCTCATCTGGGTGATTTCTATATCCATCCATGGTCGGTGTTGTTCCTCTTGGGCACAACATAACATCAGGATTTCCAGCTGCAGCGATATATTCTGCAGCTGCTATGAATTCATTAATCGGGCCCATTCCTATGGATCGCTTTAGCAGTACCTTGATAGGCTTTTCCGCTGTCATCTCTCCGATTTTTTTGAGCAATGAGTAATTTAGAGCGTTGCGGGCACCAACTTGCAATATGTCAACACCTGCCGCAACGGCTACTTCTAGCTGATATTGATCCATAACTTCGGTATCAACGGGCAAACCTGTTTGCTCTTTGGCTTCAATCAACACTTTCATTGAACTATCGTCTCCTTGGAACGAATAGGGCATCGTTCGGGGCTTCCATACGCCTCCTCTAAGGGCTGTAGCGCCAGCTTCTTTCATAGCATGCGCTGACTCGATAAAATATTGAGGGTTTTTTGGGTCAATAGTGCAGTGTCCCGCAATGATAACAGGGGCCTGTCCCACAATCACATTTCCAATTTTAATCTGGTGATGAGATAGTTCAGAATGAAGGTCCATCAGCTTAAATGGACTGTCTACCGCATCAAATCGGTCAATAAAATCAAGTCCTAGTATACGATTAACCATAATAGTTTCACGTTCCTCTCCCAGCACCGCATATATCGTACGATGATGTCCGATGATTTGCTGGATTTTACATCCATACTCTTGTACTATACCTTCTATTTCTACTACCTGCTCATCTGTTAGACGAGCCTCCTTTGGAATGATCATACTTCCCTATTTTTTTATCAAGCGCCAAAAGTAACATTCATGATTTTGTGGGAAAAGTAAAAAGAGATATTTGAAGCGCTGAAGGCTAACAAATATTAATTTTTGGTATTTGTGATCGTTGATTGTGATTTTTCCCAGTGAAACTTCTCTTAATTAAGAAAATGGCAAGAGCAGATTTTGTCAGGCAACGTTGAAATGTACTTGACCTAGCTGACCGCTAATCCCACATTAATAAGATTTATGGTTTAAGTACTTTCTTAGTAACTGTTCAGCATGTAGATTGAATAAAGACAATCTATAGACTGATATGCAAAACCTAAAAAACGTACTTCTCACTTTTGTTTTATTGCTAAGCATTGCGGCAATAGCTCAAGATACTGACCCTCTATGGCTCAGGTATCCCTCCATTTCGCCTGATGGCAGCCAAATTGCCTTTACCTATAAGGGTGATATCTATCTGGTACCTACAAGTGGAGGTATTGCCATGCCGATCACAATTGATCCTGGCCACGAAAGCATGCCCGTCTGGTCAAATGATGGAAATCAACTTGCTTATGTCTCCGATACCTACGGTAACCTTGACGTATTTATTGTAAATGCGATGGGAGGCACATCTAAGCGCTTGACGTTCCATTCTAGTGATGATTATCCCTCTGCTTTTTCTGCTGATGGTAAAGCAGTAATGTTCAGTTCGAGACGCTTGGATATGAACAGTTATGCCCAGTTTCCGAATGGAAGAATGCCTGAATTGTACCAAGTACCATCTGCCGGTGGAAGACCAGAAATGCTTTTAACTACTCCAGCAGAAGATGCTATTGTAACAAAGGGAGGATCAAAGATTTATTATCAAGACAAGAAAGGGTACGAAGACCCTTGGCGTAAGCACCATAATTCCTCTATCACACGAGATATTTGGGTATTTGATCAAAGTACGCAGAAACATAAAAAGCTGACGGAATTCGGAGGTGAGGATAGAGAACCTGCCCTTAGCCCGGATGAGCAAACCTTATACTACCTCAGTGAAGAAAGCGGTTCATATAACGTCCATAGTATAGATCTAGCAACAGGAGCTAGTCAGCAGATGACGGAGTTCTCAAAGCATCCAGTACGCTTTTTGTCGATTGCTAGTAGTGGCCTTCTTAGTTTTTCATTTGATGGTGAAATTTATACCATGAAAGGGAATCAGACGCCAGTCAAGCTCAGCGTAGAAATATTTGGAATGCGCCAGATACAAGCACGCCAGACCGTACCTATCTCTGGTGGGATCACAGAAATGGCATTGTCGCCCAACGGGAAAGAAGTAGCTGTTGTGGTGCGAGGAGAAGTATTTGTTGCAAGCATGGAAGATGGCTTGACCAAAAGGATTACCAATACGCCGTCGCAAGAGCGAAGCGTTAGCTTTAGTCCTGACGGGCGAAGCCTGGTGTATGCTGCGGAGCGAGGCAGTAGTTGGGATGTCTACCAGAGCACAATCAAAAGAAGCGAAGAAAAGTATTTTTATGCTTCGACAGTACTTGAAGAAAAAGCGATTATTGCTACTGCGCAAGAGGAGTTTCAGCCTGCATATTCTCCTGACGGGAAAAAAGTGGCCTTTTTAGAAGAGCGAACTACCCTTAGAGTTTATGATTTAGCTACAGAGGCGACCCAAACAATTGTAGCGGGAGATAAGAACTATTCGTATAGTGATGGTGATCAGTACTATCAATGGTCCCCTGATAGTAAATGGTTTCTGGTCAGCTTTCTTATCGAAAACCACTGGATTAGTGATGTAGGGATTGTACCGGCAACCGGTGGCGAGTTAAGAGATTTGACGCTGAGTGGATACGACGACGGAGAGCCACAATGGATGATGGATGGCAAGATGATGATCTGGTATTCTAACAGAGATGGGATGAAAAATCACGCCAGTTGGGGATCCGAGAATGATGTCTATGGGATGTTTTTCACCCAGGAGGCATTTGATAGGTATCGATTAAGTGAATCAGACTTCAAACTCCTAGAAGAGAAAGAGAAGGAGATTGAAGAAAAGGAAACACCCACAGATTCGAAGAGTAAGAAAGGCAATGAAGTGGAGGAAGAATCAGTCATTGATATTCAGTGGAGTGGTTTAGAAAAACGAAAAGTAAAACTGAGCATTCATTCTAGCAGACTGAGTGGTGCAGTTGTAACTGAGGACGGAAGTGAGATGTACTATTTGGCTCGATTTGAAAAGGGAATAGACCTTTGGATGACAAATCTCCGGACAAGTGAAACCAAGATACTGTCTAAGCTCAAGGCCAATAGTGCGGGATCTCTATCACTGATAGAAGATGGTAAGCACATTGTCTTGCTAGCGGATGGTAAAGTTTTCAGCGTAGATACAAAGTCGGGAGAAAAGAAATCTGTCAGTGTGAAAGGCGAAATGGAGTTGAAAAAAGCTGACGAAATGGCTTATATTTATGAGCATGCCTGGCGACAAGTCCAAAAGAAATTTTATGTCAAAGACCTACATGGTGTTGATTGGGATTTCTACAAAAGAGAGTACGCCAAATTTCTTCCACACATCGATAACAATTGGGAGTTTAGCGAGCTGCTCAGCGAGCTGCTGGGTGAGCTAAATGCATCACATACAGGCTGTAGGTACAGCCCTGATCAAGAGAACATGGATGTTACGGCATCTTTGGGTCTTTTCCTTGATGAGTCAGGAATGGAGACTGGATTGAAAATCACCGAAGTGCTAAAAGGAGGTCCTTTTGATCGTGCAGACTCCAAGGCTAAGTCTGGAGTGATCGTGGAGGCAATTGATGGCGTGACGATTAACCCATCGGTTAACCATTATGCGCTGCTCAATCGTAAGGTGGGGAATAATATGTTAGTCTCTATGTACAACCCGTCCACTAAGGATAGGTGGCAGGAGGTGATCAAGCCGATCAGTAGGGGTGCAGAGTACAATTTATTGTATGACCGTTGGGTGGACAATCGTCGCAAGGAAGTAGAAGATGCTTCAGGCGGGAAGATTGGTTATGTCCATGTTCGTGGAATGAATGATAACAGCTTCAGAACGGTCTTTGAAGAAGTACTGGGTAGAAATGCTAACAAAGAATCAATTGTGCTGGATACTAGATCAAATGGTGGCGGATGGTTGCATGATGACTTAGCTACCTTCTTGTCAGGTATCAAGTACATAGAAATGGTACCTAGAGGTCAGCGGATTGGTTTTGAGCCACAGCGAAAGTGGACGAAGCCGACAGCTCTGTTAATGGGCGAGAGCAATTACTCTGATGCACATATGTTTCCATATGCGTACAAAGTACAGAACCTTGGTAAAATGGTTGGAATGCCTGTTCCTGGTACAGGTACCGCTGTATGGTGGGAGCGTCAGATCGATCCTACGCTCGTTTTCGGTATTCCGCAAGTAGGTATGTTAGATGTAGACGGTG
>JBLHTU010000150.1:0-9067 GCA_047627515.1 Cyclobacteriaceae bacterium
GGTGGCTGGACAATAAAAAACTCACTTTTCCAAGAGGCTACCATATGGAAATTTGGGGCGGTATGGGTATGCCTTCGTACGGTTTTGGTTTTAACGTAAGTGATCTGAATAAGTACTTTGGTGGAGTTGTCGGTGGCTATGGCGCCAAATTGCATGAGGATATGCAGCGATATTATGGTGCCGTTATTGGCGTCTCTGGCCGAGGAGAAAGTGTACCTCAATATGATAATTATTGCGAAATTGATCCTGAGCAGGTCGATGAGTTTGGAATTCCTGTCCTTAGATTTCATTACAAATGGACTGATTATGAGCGGGAGCAGGCAAAGCATATGCATGATACGTTTGAAGAGGTATTTGATGCTATGGGAGCGCATACACTTGGACAAAAGCCTGGAAAAGAAGAAGATTATGGGTTACTAAATCCGGGTAGAATTATTCATGAAGTAGGTACAACGAGAATGGGGGATGACCCTAATAAGTCAGTCGTGAATAGGCACCAGCAACTACATGATGTTGAGAATGTGTTTATTGTGGATGCTGGCCCCTTTGTATCTCAAGCTGATAAAAATCCAACATGGACAATTCTTGCTCTTGCTTGGCGTACGTCGGAGTTTATCATAGAGCAGGTCAATAAAAGAAATGTATAGTTATGGATAGAAGAGAAACCTTGAAGTCAATGTTTGTGGGTTCTGTTGCCGGAGGCTTAGTCTTGTCAGGATGTTCGCCAGCTGACCTCACTGAAAATAGAGTATCTGATCAATCGATTCAATATTACGGGCGCACCGCGGAAGAAGTAGTACGGGATCAACGCCTGCAGAGTACTGCTTACTTTGATGATCATGAGCTGTTGACGATTGCTGTGTTATGCGATATTATTCTGCCGCCAGCGATTTCTTTTGTTTCAGCAACGACTGCTCAGGTACCAGATTTTATTGCATTCATTGTCAGAGATCTTCCGGTTCATCAATTGCCATTAAGAGGAGGTTTAAGATGGTTGGACAGTAAGTCTTTAACACTATTCGAGAAGACATTTATTGAGGGATCTGAACCGCAACAGATAGAGTTGATAGAAATGATTGCTTACCCTAAACCTAAAGAAGGTTCTCTATTACCGGGCGTACGCTTTTTTGAAAGATTACGTAATCTAACAATGACTGGATATTACACAAGTAAGGAAGGAATTGAAGCGCTTGGGTATCAGGGAAATGTGCCAAATGTGTGGGACGGAGTTCCGAGTGAAGTGTTAATTGCTCATGGTTTGAGCTATGATCCTGAATGGCTAAAAAATTGCGTTGATCAAAGTAAAAGAAACATCGAGGCTAAGTGGGATGATGAGGGTAACCTTATTAGTTGATTAGCGTAACATAATAAAAATCAATTTATTATATAAAAAGTCTAATTCCCGACAGGAATATTTATTTTTGTCTTTTATAACTAGTTATTTGTTTTGGTTAAACTTAAATCGATCTTTCTTGTAGACGATGATGAGGGAATAAACTTCCTCAATAAGACAATCCTGAAGAGGATAGCTGCGGCTGATCAAATATTTGATTACCTAGATCCTTTAATGGCTTTTCAGGCTTTGACTGACGCCAAACAAATTGGTCTTTTGCCTGAATTGATCTTTCTAGATATTAACATGCCTTTGATGGATGGTTGGCAATTTATTGACCGGATGAAAAGTCTAAAAATCAGTAATCAGACAACTAAAATCATTTTACTTTCCTCGTCTATCGATCCTGCGGATCAATCGCGAGCAGATTGTATCAAGGAAATTGAGGATTTTCGATCAAAGCCTTTAACACTTGATCTTGCACAAAACCTCATTTCTTCTCTATTTGGAAATTGATCAGTCAATTTTCCTGACTTTTTGATTGCCTGAGACAGCAGCTATCATTTTAAAAAAAAAGGATAGTCTTATCAACATCTTCAGATTGGTACTGGTAGATATGTTCAATTTCAAGCAGTTTGCATGTACCCAAATCGTACCGTAATGAAATCACTAGATCACCAACCATTAAGGGCTGTCCATCGATATCATACAATTGTTTTATTATGGGTTCCTTTTTCTTTTTTTCGAAGATTCCGAACATAGCTGGTAGTGGTGATAATTTTAGTTTCAAAAATACCCGGTCATCTTTCAATGTGAAAATAAATATAGATTCATTGAAAAATAATGGCGATGTTATTGGTCTATATTTGGGATCAGACGTAGTTTTAATGCTGTATCTACTTTATTAACTATCAGACTGTTACCCTATTACTCTTCGAGTAAATATATAAAGATTTAATGTACCTAATCGTTCCTCAAAAATATTGGAAAACTGTAATCATTATGATTATGATTGGAATCGTTTTGATTTTTTCAGGAAGATATCTCATCCGGTTGGGGCATGATTTTTCTGCTGAAATTTTAAAGAATTTAATTAAGGTTGAAACGGACGGTCGCTATGCGATTGATTTTGAGGAAATTAAGTTAAGTATTCGCGACAAAAAGCTAATAATTGATAAACTAAGCCTTGTGCCTATCCAGCGAGACGAGGTGGATTCAGGTGCTGTTTCTTATGAAGTCTCTATTGATAAGGTCGTGATTCATTTGGAGTCTTTAAAGTCTATCTACCTGAATCGTGAATTATCGATTGACAGTGTGCGGATAATTGACCCTAGCTTAAAGATGCTGACAAATGGACGCATGGGGGGAGGCAGTTTCTCGACCCAGACAGGGGATCTTTATAACTTGATCAATGATCAGCTTTCTGTTTTAAGAATTGGGAAGTTTCGAGTTGAGAATGCTGATTTGAAGCATGAGCCAAGTCAATTTCAGTTACAGGATATTGCGTTTTCAATCAATGATCTTCTGCTGGATAGTGGTTTGGTGGATGATAAGGTCTTTTATTCTAATAATATTGTTTTGGAGATCAACAAGCAGAGACTCTTGTTGCCAGATAGCGTGCATGAGATCGGGTTTGAAAAATTTCTCTTATCAACCAAAGACTCTGTTCTTCGCTTTAAGAAAGTCTTTATCAGGCCAACTAAGGAATCCGGCGTCACATTTAAAGGGAAAAATGATATCAATGTCTATGATGTTAATATACCTATGCTTGAATTGTCAGGTATTGACTATGTAAAGGCCTATAACGATAATATGCTTTCAATTGATCGTGTGAAGATCCTTCAACCAATCTTGCTCATAGATGATGAGTCAGAACGAACACAAAAAGATGAAGGTCGGGATAACAACCTGTTGCGTCTAATGACTCGTGTTTTTGCTCAGGTTGAAGTCAATGAGTTTGAAATTGAACAAGCAAAGATTGATGTCAAACTTTATGGAGGGGGCGATGAGCAGCGGCTTTCATCAGATCAAACGAATATTGCAATGTTTGGTATCCATCTAGACACACTTAATGTCGTTCGCCAAATTGAACGCCGCTTTTTCGATAGTGCGCGATTTACACTTTTAGATTATAAGTACAATTTACCTGATAGTATTCATCAGATCAAAATTGACACATTTACCTTGAATACGCGCGATAGTTCGATGCGCTTTCATAACCTTCAAGTATCACCAGCTAGGAACCCTAATAGTGCGAATACGCTAGTGTGGCTAGATGTACCAACTGGAGAATTGACGGGTGCAATGTTTGATGAGGCATTGTTAGGCAATAGTTTAAGGTTGAAAGACTTTCGGCTGCAGCAACCTAAATTAAAGATAAATCCTGCCTTGCCTAGAAGGCGCGATACCGTGAGAATAAAAAATAGCTTTAGTCCTGAGGACCTGTATGCATTACTGAATATCAGGTATGACGATTTTAATAGTCGGTCTTTTAAAATCTCGCAAGGAGATATTGAAATTGTAGATCAAGGTAGTATATCAGATTTTAATTTATCCCTGCAAAACATAAGTCTGTCAGATAAGGATGTATTGTGGACAGATCTTATCAACTACTTAGATGTTTGGACCGGTGATGTGTCATGGAAGCTAGATACCTTGACGGTGGCTTCATCTGGTATCGTGATAAGCGATAAAGGACAGACATTGCGAATACTTGCGCCATCTCTGAAAGATCAGGCCGGTAATTTGTCTGTTTTAATGGAGGAGTTTGCCATACGTGGCAATAAAATTAATTTGTTGATCGATGGTGATTTCTCAGCGGATACGTTCTTTCTAAACGAGCCAAGTGTAATGTGGAATAAGATCAATAGTACCACTACAACTACAAGAATTGGCCTCTCAGATAGCACTACTCGCGAATGGGCTAAGAAGCTCAAGTTTTTATCTGTTAGCAATGGTTCGGCCCAATACCTAGATGACAGTATACTTCAGCTATCCGTTGAGTCGGTAGATCTAAAAATCAATAATGATCTCAAGCAGCCGCTTGATCTGTTGCACTTCGAAAATCTAGAAGGTCTATTGCCAAGGCTCAAATCAGGTAATTATAAAGTCGAAGCATTGACCTATGATCATACCTCAAGACGACTTGATATCGAGGATGTTGAAATAGAATTAAAGGATAGTCTGATCATGAAAATAGGGCACATTGATATCAAACAAATATTTCAGAAAGGCATCATAGAACAGCAAAAACTGATTGCTCAGTCTATTAATGTTGAAGGTGTGATGGGACTAATCGACTTACCGGAACTAAGAGGAATATTGGAAGAATTAAGTACGGATAGCGCAAAGGCCAAGATTGACTGGAGCTTCCTTGTCTCAAATGTAGATCTATCTATCGATGCGATGCATGTGAAAGACCCTATGAAAGGGCACATAACTATCTCGGGGACCCAAATTAAGTTGAATGATCTGTCATCAGCCATATATCCAATGATTTCAGATAGGTCCGTTCTTTGGTCTCGTAGCGGTACATTGATGGGTACTGTGGATTTGGTCTCGCGCAAGCGTGATTCAATTCAGATATCTAATTATGTCTATAGCTCTGACACACGAGATTTCAGTGCAGAACGTCTGAGTATTCAGGATGCTCAGCTTAACACAGCCCTCTTGGATGGATTAGCACTAACCGGAATAGGAGTCGATGCCTTAAAAGCAGAGAATATGCTAATTATCAATACACTCAAAGTTGATTCATCAAAAGTGAAGTATCAGTTATTAGGTAAAGATCGTAGCAATATGGATAAGGGTCCATTTCACTTACCTTTTGCACGCACGCAGCTTAGCCAGGCTGTCCTATCAAATAATCAAATAGAGCTCCAGACAGAGGATCTTTCTGAAAGCCGTTTACTCAAACTTTCTTTAATTCAAATTGACTCGTTACTGTTGGATTCTATTCCAGCACTATCTAGCTGGTACGATTTAGTCTATGAATTGAAGCTGAGAGGGACAGAGCTGACAGAAACTGTAGGCAGTGATCATGCCTTGTTGGTTGAATCTTACGACTTTAGTTTAAAAGATAATCAGCTGTCTTTGGAAGGAATACACCTATTACCAAACCTTGATAGAGTATCTTTCTCTGAACAGCAAGACTTCCAGAAAAGTTGGTTTGATATTAAAGTAGATCAGGCTCAGGTGATCGGATTGAACTATGAGTCCATTTATACTGGATCTGTAGCTGTTGATATGATAGTACTTGACAACATATTTTTTGATGTATATCGCGATAAAACTAAGCCTTTCCCTGAAGGTCGTTCAATGCCAATGCCGCAAAAAAGTCTCATGGACCTGAACCTACCAATATGGGTGGACTCATTGAAATTAACCGGTGCAATCGTCTATACAGAAAAACCATTAGACTCTGATATCAATGGGAAGATGACTTTTGATCAATTGGATGGGTATGTTACAAATATCCGAGCCTTTGATACTTTAAAAAGCACACCGATGATCTTGGGCATTTCTGGTAAAATATATGATGCTGCGCCATTCGATGCGATGGTCAGTTTCAGCCATGATCAATTGAAGTACCCTTACCGCATGCTGGGGACCGTGAAGAATTTTGATCTAACATTACTTAATCAAATGCTCGGTCCGGTAGCGGGAGTTAATATCAAGTCAGGGTATGGCGAAAACATAACCTTCAATTTTACGGGTGATGACCGGGTAGCGACGGGAGAAATGCGCTTTCGGTATGACGATTTGAAAATAACTATTTTGAATAAGAAAACACATGATGCGCAAGGTCTTGGCAGTGGGATTAAAACGTTCTTTGCCAATACATTCGTGGTAAAGAAGAAAAATCCTGGTTTTGCTATCTTCTTAAAGAAAGGCGAAATTTTCAACGAGAGAGATACCTCCAGAGCGATCTTCAATTATTGGGGTAAGTCACTTATAAGTGGAGCTGTAAGTAGCATCGGTATAAAGAAAAGCACAAAAGCGCATAAAAGATATGTGAAGAAGCTGGAAGCAGATTTAAAAGAAGAAGAAGCTGCTTTGAAACGAGCTACAAATAAGAAATGAAAAATGTAATTTGGATTGTGCCGTTCCTCGTTTTCATCCTTAGCTGTACTAAGCAAAAGAATCCAAAAGAGGAGGTCAAACAACAACTGATTGATCTTTTTATGCAGGAGTCGGGAGAGTATGCACTTGCGTATCTGGATCTCGATACATACGATTCGATCCTGATCAACGCAACTGAAAGCTATCATGCTGCCAGCACGATGAAAACGCCAGTCATGATTGAGGCTTATTTTCAAGTAGAAGAGGGTTTGCTGGATTTATCAGACTCTATCTTAATTAAAAATCAGTTCTTCAGTATTGTAGATAGTTCTGTGTACGTACTATCAGTTGAGGATGATTCTGAAATTGAGTTGTATCAACAAGTAGGAACACTCAAGACGATGAATGATCTGATCTATGATATGATCATAGTGAGTAGTAATCTAGCTACCAACCTAGTGATAGAGAAAGTAGGAGCGAATAAGACAACTAATCGTATGCGAAAGTTTGGGGCTTCAACGATTGAGGTACTAAGAGGAGTGGAAGATGGCAAGGCCTATGCTGCTGGTTTAAGTAACACCACTAGCGCGTATGATCTAATGAAAATATATCAAGCTTTAGGAGAATCGAAGCTCATATCTTCTGCTGCCTGTAAGGCAATGCTTAATATCTTAGAAGACCAGCGATTCAACGAGATGATTCCTAAATACCTTCCATCTGAGGTGAGAGTTGCCCATAAAACTGGATCGATTACAGCGCTGCATCATGATAGTGGTTTGGTGATGTTGCCCAATGGAGAGAAATACGTGTTAATTCTACTGTCAAGTGACTTGCTAGATTTTGATAAAGGCACGGAACAATTAGCTCTTGCATCCAAAATCATCTTTGATTACCATCAAAATAAGTAAAACTTACTGCTGATAGAATTTATCGATTTGACGCAGACGATTTTTGAAGGAATGCCAGTGCATCATACTCAGTCGTCTCCCAAAATATCAGCGAAGGGCTTTCATAAGGTTAGCCGAAGGAGCGAAAACGTGATGTACCCAAGTAGTAATTGGCTAGAGATGTCGGAGCATACGGGTACACATGTAGATGCTTTATCCCATATGTCGGCTAGTCAAATAGGCCAAACGATCGAAACAATGCCACTCACATTATTTATAGGCTCTGGTGTTTGTTTAGATGTATCTCACCGATCACTTTCGGAAGCATTTCCATACTTTGGCTTGGCCTGATGCAGGCCTTAGTGAAGATGCCTGTAGGTGGTTAGGAGAACAAGGCATAATAGCATTTGTAGTAGAGACCATGGCACCCGGTGTCAAAAGAAAGAGTAACCGACGCGTGCATGAGATATGTAGTGAAATGAAGTTTATGCATTATGAAAATCTAATTAATCTTCATTTATTAGCTTCAAAAGATATTTTTTAATTCATTGGCCTGCCGCTCAAGATCAATGAAGGAACAGGATCCTCTGTACGTGCAGTCACCATTATTAATTGAACAATCATTGTTAGGGTTACTATTTAGTGATTTGCTGTATTTACTTCTTGAAAGTAAACAAAACAAACCTACGTTAGCAATGAAAAGAAAATCCATCAAGTTAATTTTCATCCTTGCCTCTTTAAGTTCTGCTATTCTTTTTTCCGCCTCCCTTTTAGGCTAATTTTTTTTTCTCGGCTTTGCTCGACTTGTCGGTTTGGCAGTGTCAGGGTTTTCTGGCCACCAATGCTTCGGGTATCTACGCTTCAACTCCTTTTTCACTTTGAAGTAGGTATTTGACCAAAAACTTTCAAGATCGTCTGTTACTTGGACCGGTTTATATCCCGGAGACAATAAGTGCAAAAGTATCTTTTGCTTACCTCTACAAACAGCGGGCGTCTCAAGCATCCCAAACATTTCTTGAATACGTACTTCTAAAATAGGGGCCTGACCATCGGGTCTGTAGTTGATTTTTAGATTAGATCCGGACGGTACCACGATCCGTTCAGGGACCCATGCCTTCATCATTTCTTGCTGTGAAACATCCAGCGAATAGGAGAGTATCTCCAGTAGATCTAATTGTTGCAATTCTTCTGCACTTACGATTCCTGATAAATAGGGCGTGAGCCACGTTTCACAATTCCATATCAATGACTCTTTTTTAACATCAGGTAGTCCAGCATCAGGACTGTGTTGACTGACTAATTCAGCTCTGTTTAACCATTGCACGACTTTTTCATCAAATGGCAAGAGAATTCCTTTCGATTTCTTCACTTCTCCTATTAGTATATCCAGCATCACTGCCTTATCGGGCTCGCTGATCGTTTTCGAGGAAAGTACGAGACTCCCAATCCTTTTTTGATGCAAAGCAGTGACTGCTTTTTTCTTTTTATCCCACTTGATTATCTCAACCTCTTTGACTTGACTTGCCAGGTCTTTTGGGTTAATCGCAGAAGCAAGATAAACTTTACCCAAATTGTCTCTGGCATCCATATTCGCTACTGCTAACCATGCCTCAGCAGACAAATCATCTTTCTGCGGTAACTTAACTATATGACCATTTGCGAGTTGAAAACGGCCTGATCGTGCACCTTGAGCATTACCAATTCTTTCTGGGTAGGCAAATGACAGTAGTAACCCACAGTCGTATGGGTTAAATGGAACGGTACTGGTTTCTTTATGGAAGAGCTG
>JBLHTU010000151.1:0-8970 GCA_047627515.1 Cyclobacteriaceae bacterium
CTGAATAGATATAAGAATGTGTAGCATAGACCACTACATGCTGTCCTTCCGACGAGGAAATAGATCGGATTCCGTCACGAATGATAGGCCCAAAAGAGGAAACTTTTTTCTTAAAGCGATGAAGAGACTGTGCAGGATAAAAAGATGTAGCTATCACGTGATCAACACGGCCCATCAGAAATCGATAGCTCAAATTGTTAAAAGATCTCTGTAGCCTATGTGACCAGTTACCAACGGCATTCGGTCTGCAGAACGCAATTTTGCTATAGCGATCTAATAAGACAAGTGGAGCCTTTCGTCTTACATGCTGTACATAAAACTCTGAATCTGACACAATTAAATCTGGATCAAAAGCAGCTATTTCTTGTTGGATATAACGCGTAATCGGAGATACTCCCCGCCATCGAAGCGGAAAACTCCGATTTAATTTGAAATCAAGAATCTGCTTAAGATTGCTAAAAAAAGAGGCAACAAAAAGAATTTTTCCATCACTAATTTGATACTGCATCGCAGGAATCTTGATGAGTCGAAAAATTAGATGCTCAGAGTCATATCGCTTAAGAAAATCGTACGCATCCCCACCTGCAAACACTAGCAACTCCCCTTTCAAATAGGGTGCAAGGGTAAGGAAGCGCATTACGTGCCCTCTGCCATCTCCCATAACTGCATAGGCTATCTTCATCGTATCAAATTCATTCCATTTGAGGTACTTTTGACTAGACTGAACACTATCCGAAAAAGCAAAGTTTTGGTCAAATCCACTATGTTAGCATTTGCTAAGCAATATATGGAAATACCCTCTTTATGAAAAAAGAATCGATCATCATAGGACTTGGCACCTGTCTACGACCACAAATGCTAGCCAACTGCCTGCTCAGTTTATGTGATCTGGAATTGCCAGAAGCATATCAAGTCAAACTGATGGTTATTGACAACGATGAAAGCGGGTCCGCACAAGCAGTGTTTAACACGCTGGTATCGAAGCTTCCTATGAAAGCGGAATACTTGATTGAGAAATCTCGCGGAATTGTTCATATGCGCAACAGAGTCCTGGAGAAGGCAGTCTCAGAAGAGGCTAGTTTCATTGCATTTATTGATGATGATGAGACAGTCGAACCCAGCTGGCTAATCGTGATGCTCAAAACATTGTTGCACTACGATGCGGATGTCGTCGATGGCGCTGTAGAGCGAATTTTACCTGAAGGCACCCCTGACTGGATTGTCAGAGGTGGATTTCTAAAGTGGAGCAGTCGTCCTACAGGGACTTTGCGTCAATCTGGTAGTACGAGCACCGTTCTATTTAAAGCCAAGCTAATCACAACTTGGGGCTTAAGATTCAACGCAGAACTAAACCTAAGCGGATCCTCGGATACGTATCTATTCTCTCAAGCCTATCAGCTGGGAGCTAAAATAGTCTGGCTCAATGAAACATTAGTGAAGGAGTATTTTCCTCCTTCACGTGCCACTCAAGCATGGATTTTGCAACGCGCATTTCGCAGAACCAACTCAAAATTCATTCGTTTATCACTTAGAATCGGCTATTGGCCAGCAGCATTTCAGCATGTCTTTATTGGATTGTTTCAGCTGTTTGCCGGAGCTTTATTGTTCGTGATCGTATGGCCTCTAAGCAAAATATTGCAAGTACAAGCACTCCGTGTATTCTACAAAGGTTTAGGAACCTTCAATGGCATTCTTGGTAAAACCTATGAGGAATATAAAGAAATACATGGCTCATAATTAGGTGCCGAGCGATCCCTAAATATTGTAGCATTCATCACAATGCTTCTTGGCTCCAAATAGAAATGCTTTAAAGAAAAACACATTCCTTGTCACTGGTAGTTCTTTGGGAAACGTACGGTACTTCGTGTGCTCACGCTGAATGAAATCATCCATCGTAGATCCATAGGCGATGAAAGTGGTTTTCGGGTTATTCTCATACCAAACCTTGTTGAGGATTTTTGCGAGCATACCGCACATCAATAATACTACCGCACCATCTGGAAACTTTTTATCCTTTAGGTCATCATAGTGTTTATATGAGTTGACAAAAGGAATCACCAGCTGATTTTCGGATTTGACCTCAATACCCATCTGCGTAAAATAAGTTAAGTCTTGATAGTCGTTTTTAACAAAGTATACATCCCTCCCTCTCATCAGGCTTAGCATTTTGGGAATATATCGTTGATTATGATGTAAGACCATCGAGCCTATCTTATGTCGATATTCACCCATTAGTTCATCAGCGACGACACGCCTAGCGCTACCGCATATAGTACAATTCACACCCAGATAATAATTATCCTGCTGATGCTGAATGGCTTCAATCAGATGAGCAGCTAGTTTCTGATCGTACTGATTTTGCAAACGACCTGTCCACGTTTTTTTGTGGTCACCAACTAGATACTTTCGGATGAAATTCAGCTCTCCGTCATTGAAATGGGCAAAAGTAAAAGCAGTATTTGATCGTAAATGTTGCAGAAACCGCTGCATCACCCCATCGTAATCGGGGTTCTTATTCTTCTCAAACCTGAAAAGCTCTTTCGGACTGGTAGTAAATCGATTAACAACAAGCACAAAGAAATATTGAAATACAGCGATAACGTACCACCACAACGACTTTAGTTGCCAAACAATATTTGCCTTCCCTGCATCAGGTTGTGCTTCTGATGAAGCGAAAGCAACGGCTATTGGATGTGTTTTTGTGACGCTACTTTTGAATAGCCCTTTTTTGAAAGACCAGCCGTTAAATCGATAACGGAAGTTTCGGCTGAATCCATTAGTAGCCTTCAACTCCGCCCGATATCTCAAATGCTCTATTACCCAATCGCCAGTAGGCATGGGTAACAATGTGGTGCTACCAGCTGCAGAACCTAATATCTTTCCTGTATGATCCAATGAAAGCCGATAGGAAGGAGCTAAGATATCTAAGGATATATCTAGATAAAAACGCGCAAAAATATGCTTTGGCTTCCAAGTGCTATCCTTTAGTAAATGAGCTGAAACATCAAGAAGAAATTCTGAGAACACACGATTTTTGATGATCCAAAGATCTTGATTAAGATAATAATAAGGCCCATCTCTCCTTGGATAATACTTCCACAAATAATAACCTTCTAGATCTGTACCATACTCAAAATTAGCATCAGCGGCAAATAGGACGTCAGCATTCAAGTTTCCAAGATGGGTCTGAAATTCGCTTAGATTATCTGCAAAGCAAACGTTTCTTGGATTAAATATTACAGAATAACCATCGGGGGAAAGTGTATTTTTTTGGTTGTATGCCAGTAGTCCTTCCAGCATTTGCTGACCCGAATAACTCTCCGCCAAATCAATCGATACAGCACCTGAATTGATCTCAGCAAACCTTTTCTTGACTTGGTCGTCTACAACTACACCCGGCTCACATAGGGCAATAAATTGAAGATCCATGCTGGAATTACTTTTATAGAAATCCATAAGTACGTGCATATTCTGTCAGTCCTTTGTGCCTTGCTCCAGGAAAATGAAACAAATAAGGTTTCGCCCCTGTCAAGTTATTCGTGAGTTGACCTCTTTCAATCGAAAATCTTTCTGGTCTCGAATGTTTACCATAATTCGTAAAAACCTCGTGATCATAATCCAAGGCTATTTTGCCCGGCTGGTCGACTAGATATTTATGAAGATTTGCTTGATCGCTGGTCATATTCCCTGCGATCTGCGCCCCTCGTAAGACAGCGATAAGGTCTACTGCTGAC
The DNA here is from genome assembly GCA_047627515.1 of Cyclobacteriaceae bacterium. Lineage (GTDB taxonomy): Bacteria > Bacteroidota > Bacteroidia > Cytophagales > Cyclobacteriaceae > JAYPLE01. Next base: position 3,735 of record JBLHTU010000151.1, read on the forward strand.
CCTACAAACCCTCCAGAGTTAAGATATCTATAGGGACTATATTTTGACTGGCTCACAGGGTACCTCTTTTTGTAATATGGATTTTCAAAAAAATGTCTCAGTCCCTGTAATCTGTAATAATAATTGTCTTCACAGGAAAAGAGCACCTGCCCATTGCTAGCCTCCAGCTTGGTTTCAATATCATCGATAGGCTTCACGAAGAAACTATCATAGGCATCCGTGAATAGGACTAATTCAGACGCTTGAAGCGTCTCAAGGTAATTAAGTAAAACAATCATCTTAGTGCCGTTTCCGCGATATCTGCTGCCCATTCCTAGCACCTCTAGAGGTATATTGAAGTGTTCGCAAGATCTCTGCAAAATCTCAAGTCCTGGCTTAGTTTCACTTGCTACCGTAACAAATTTCATAAGCCAATATATTCTGTCTCGAAAACATTGACATAGCTATCGACCATTTTTTCCCAACTCATATCACTCGCTGACAAATTTTCATGATACTGCTCTGCTAATTCCTCAGTGAGAGACGGTTGACTCAAATAATGATTTAGCTTTTCTGACCACTTCTCATCATCTCCAGGAGGTAAAAGTATTCCCGTACGATTATTTTCAATGGCGCTTGGGATGCCATCCACATCAGCCGCAATACATAATTTCCCTTGACCGACTGCTTCTACAGCTACTAAACCAAACCCTTCAAAATCGCCTTTGACAGAAATATTGGGCATAACAAAAACTGCGGATTGGTTTAATACCGTGTGAACTTCCTGATCTGACAGACCGGATAGAACCACCACATTCCTGTTTTCAGATTCCTTGGCAAGCCGGGTCACCTTCAACTGGTCCATCGGAAGCCCCAACAGTTTAATCAATAAATTTCCTAGAGCCCTTGGTAAAAAAAAGCGTACAAATTTTAATAGCCTTTCATTCTGAAACACAGGCCCAATGATCACTAGACTAATATCTCTTGGCAACTTTGGTAGCACATCTTCTATGAACCAAGAAAACCCTTTTCGCTCGACCATCCTTCCCATTGTTGCAATGTATCTAGCTCCTACGCCATGCATTGTCTTGGGGAGATCCTTGCTAATTGTTGACTTCAATTGCTTCCCAGTAAAGCCATTTTTGATCATATGAACGCTTGGCCCTGAAACACCTCTTTTCAATAACTCTCTGTGCGTACCATCACTGACAGTGATTATACTGCAGGCCTTCGACAAGACGCTCTTTATCCAAGTTTGATACCAGAAAAAAGGAAATACTACATCAAGTCCATGCAGCGTAACCACTAATTTTTTTCGGTGCGTGAAGAAAAGCGGCGTCATGAATAAAGCCATCAAGCCATCATTTATATAGACCCGGTCAATGTCAGGGTTTTTGCGGAGAAGTCGTCTCACCCTGAAAGTGGACAAAATTAAAAAAACTACAATCGAACCCCTTCCCTCATAGATACACTTGATCACATCATGTTCACGCTCGAGCCGAGTCACTAGCTCGTAACAGTGACGCTGCATTCCGCCTATCGAAGGGGGATACTTATGTGAAACTATCAGGATTTTCATTTGAAAACGGACATCAAGAGATGGCTAATACAACTACCAAGCTTTACGCAAAAGGGTTTATTCTGATCATAAAAATTCAAAAATACCGACATAAATCTGGCAGCAAGCTAACTTTCATCAAAATGAATATTTCTTTACCCATCGAATAAAAAAATAAGCAGCAAGCATTGGGAGTACTAGACCATTTTCTTTCAGAAGAGCGCCGTTACTATAATTGCTTAAAAAGTGATTTTACTACACTTTTTGCTGATCAATTTACTCCGAAAAAAGTGATTCAGGGTTGGATTGTCACAATGACAACCACACCCGACAGGATTCAATTATTGCAGCCCACTTTGAACTCTCTTTTGCTATCCAGTCAGTTACCAGAGAAGATTCAAATAAATATTCCCCAATTATACCGCGACAATACACCTTATATCATACCCGACTATCTACTTGACCATCCATGGATTCACATTCATCGGATCGATCAAGATATGGGTCCTGCTACCAAGTTGCTGCCTACTCTTCACAGATATCAAAATAAAAACATCGGGATAGTCGTATGCGACGATGATCAGATCTATCCTGCAGCAATGCTTGAAACCTACGCAAGCCAAAGTGTTGACAAACCAAACTGTGCATTATGTCTGGCCGGCTGGACCGTTCCAAGCACCCTCAAATTAAAAGATCGGAAATGCCTTAGGAATGGGGGCACCAAGCTCGGGCAGCTTTCAAATAATAGCATAGAGCGTCGGATTGATATTATGCAAGGCGTGTCCTCTTATTATGTAAATCCCTCCTTATTTGACGAACAGATTTTTGAATACAGTGCAGCACCGAAAGAAGCTTTTTTTGTAGATGATGTATGGATCAGTGGGCAGTTGGCACGACGCGGAATAGATCGCTGGTTGATCAATATCCCAAATAGATACATCCGATTACCAAATAAGAATACGCATCTCCATGGCTTACATAAAAGAGAGAATAGCGACAATCACAATGACAATACGATGTACGTCTACTTTGCAGAGGACTGGTGAGTGATCGATTTAATGCGTCCAGAAGAAAAAGTAACTACACGGTCTGCTAAGTGATAATATTTATCATCGTGTGATATGAGGATCACCGTTTTCCCCTTTTGCTTGAGCATGGGGATGATCTCCGAATAGAATTTTTCTCTAAAATGAGGATCTTGATTGGCCGCCCACTCATCGAATAAGTAAATCGATTTGTCTTCTAGTAAAGCACGAAACAAATTGATTCTACCTCTCTGGCCAAAAGACAAATTCGTATCCGATATAACGAGTTCTTGCAGGGTGATTTTCTCATTCAAAGAAAGTTGCTGCATATAATTCTCAGCAGATTTCAGGCTTGGATTTCCGGCCAAATAATTCAAATCATTGAATACATAAGTATCAGTGAAAACCGCCGAAAACAAGTTTCGGTAGTCAAACTTATTTTTTTCGGTCACTTGCTTTTCTTGGTAAGATATTTTCCCCGTGCCCGGTGTATATAAGCCTGTGAGTAGCTTCGAAAAAGTTGTTTTACCACTACCATTTCCACCGTTAATCAGTAATACTTCATTCTGATAAATCTCTAAATCAATGGGTCCCACAGAATAACTTTCGTCACCATTGGTATATGTATAACCTAGTCCTTTCATGTCAATCAGTATTGATTTAGAGGCCTGATTAGTGCTGGCTATGAATGCCTTCTTAAGCTCGTCCTTCTCTGATTCAAAGTTTAGGCCAAGTGACATAATCTGATCCGTAGCTACTTTTACGCGTTTCCTGCTGCGTAAAAAACTAGTCGCAACTATCAGTGAAGGAAGAATAAATACAATCATGGTCATGAAGCTACTCACCTGCCCTACGGGCAAGAACCCAAATACCTTAATGGCAACAGTGAAAAGTGCTATCGCAACGATGACGATCCATTCTGCACTCTTTGTTAGAATTATGTTGTAGGTATTGAGACCTGAAACAGCCGCTGCATGGAGAAAACTAGTGGGTCCTATAATCCGATCGATATAACCGTCACTATGTTGCCTATTAAGTGTTAGATCCTTCAAGCCGAGGACCATGCCTTCAAGGCTGTGATGGATGTCATTGTGATATTTTTTAATCAGAACTTCTTTGATATATATCCGCCCCAATAAAAAATAGTTGAATAGAAAAACAAGCGCGAAAACGCCAATCAGAAAGACGGTCATCTGCCAAGAAACCCATAACATATAAATCCATATGGCTAGTATCTTGAATACAGAGACAACCATATCCGGAATTGTTTTGGCGAAATTGATTAAGATCTGCACGTCATTTTGGAGGACTGGCAAAATCCTGTAAGCATTACGTTCCACCTGTTCAAAATCAGCCTTCATGATTTTTTTGCTCAGATCAATTCGAAGCTCAGCGATTTTATTTTCAAAAAAAATCGTCATGAATCTACCTGAATAGACCGATAATATCAAAGACATACTAATCGTGCCAATCAATAACAGCACGTTATACCATAGTACTTCCTCGGTGCTCAGCAAGTCATTGACTAGCTTAATACATGAAGTGTATAGCAATCCTGCCACAGCACTCGCTACAATTCCAACGCTTAGTTTACGCCAGATACCTCCTCCTAGTAGTTCAAAAAGACTCAAATTTTATCCATTATCAATCTAATAAAAGGCAAGTTTAGCATGGTTCTGTTTCTGAAGTAGTTGCTAACGCAAAAAATTGACAGCGGAACCTAGTTGGCTATATCTTATACTGCTTTGGTTTTCCGTAGTTTTGTGGCTTGAGCGTAGTTAAGCAACTCTTGATCGTAACCTGTACTGATTCATCGATTGATGATACGGCACTGGTGCGTTCAGCCAATACGCACAACCTACCGCTGATCGTGCTAAAATCCGAATTACCTTGGACTACGCACATGAGAAAATTTCAGCTAGTCAACCGCTTTCTGACAGCACAAAGCGACCCTGAGGCATTGATCTTGTACATCGATGCATTTGATGTGGCCTTGTTTGGCAGCGCTACTGAAATCATTCAAAAATATGAGCACCTTGATTGCCCAATTGTTTTTGGGGCTGAGTCAAATTTCCACATCGAACACAGGAAAGCACAAGGCTACTATCTAGAAAAATACCCCCAAAATCACGCACAGTATAACTATTTAAATGCAGGGACTTTCATAGGACCTGTAAAAGACCTCAAGATGCTGTTTGATGATATTATCGAGAAGTATCAGATCAAAGTCGAAGATGAGTCTGACCTCCACACACATTTATGTGATCAGTCGTTATTCTCTCAGCACTACGTAGATATATCCATGGATCAGCACAGTAGAATTTGTTTGGACCACCAACAAACCTTGTTCGCCTGTACCGGGGGACGATTACTACCAACAAACTGGATGCCTTCAATTAGGCTTTTTGCGTTTCTGTATTTTAGGAAAATAAACAGGCGACTAAAAAATATGGGGTACAGAAAACTGCAGGTTCATCTACCTGATTATGAAATGCGCGGGGACCGACCTTTCAACAAACTGACAAATACAAACCCACCTATTCTTCATTGCCCAGGGGCTGGGCATCATTTTGATGACGTTCTATCTGTTTTAAGAGGAGAAAAACCACCTGCATTTTCGCAAATTCGAGTAAGAGCAAGTCAGCTACTAAGCCTAATTGAGTTGTTTTGGGAA
>JBLHTU010000152.1:0-8609 GCA_047627515.1 Cyclobacteriaceae bacterium
TCTCAGCAAAATTACCAATCTCCAGGCTCCAAAGAGATCTTACAGATAGCACAGTATTACGAAATATAGGTGTGCCTTTTGGTCATGGACTCATTGCGCTACACTCTCTGCAAAAGGGATGGAAAAAACTAAATGTCAATGAAGCAGCAATCAATGCTGACTTGGAAGATAACTGGGCGGTCGTGGCAGAGGCAATCCAAACTATACTCCGGAGAGAGAACTATCCCTCACCCTATGAGGCGTTGAAGGGGCTAACCCGTACCAATGAAAAAATAACTGCTGAGACCATTAAGAATTTTGTGGCACAACTAGATGTTTCGGATGCTGTAAGACAGGAGTTAAGTCAAATAACGCCCTTTAATTATACTGGAAAGTAATAGCTTAGGATCGGTTCGTGTTGCGCATTCTCACGGCAGAAGCATACTGAATCACTAGCTCCAGAACCATCATACTGCAAAGAAAAAGTAGCAGATTACGACCTAGTAAAGGAAGATCAGAGAAATATTTATACCATCCCCATTGCTGCATTACATCTAGCGACGCGTAAATGTCTGCCGATAACAATAGGACTGCTGCGATCGTCAATACATAAATAGGATAAAATATCAGCTTGATCTTCTTCATGACTCGAACATAGCGGCAAGCAGCATAAAATAAAAAAGATGCGAAGTGGATTGGGAAAAATAGGGTTAAACCAAAGAAATGTAGGGCTGAAATAAGCTTGCTTATTCTGGGCTCGGACCAGAACCACCCGCCAAGAGATACAAGACAGCCATTCTAATGGCAACCCCATTCTCTACTTGCTGTAGGATGATTGAATGCTCTGAATCCGCAACATCAGAAGTAATTTCTACGCCTCGGTTGATAGGTCCGGGATGCATGATTACTATTTCTTTGTCCAATTGATCTAACATCGCCTTATTCACACCAAAATACTGTGAATACTCTCTCAATGATGGAAAATACGTGTTTTGCTGTCGTTCTAGCTGGATCCGCAGAATATTGGCCACATCACACCATTTTAGCGCTTTTCGAATGTCAGTTTCTACCTTAACCCCCAACCCTCCAATATGCTTAGGTAGTAAGGTAGCTGGCCCACAAACCATGACTTCTGCCCCTAGCTTTTGTAGCGCAAAAATATTGGATAGTGCCACCCGGCTGTGCATAATATCTCCAACAATGACGACCTTTTTACCACTTACTGTCCCGAGTTTTTCTTGGATCGAAAAGGTATCAAGTAGCGCTTGCGTAGGGTGCTCATGGGTACCGTCTCCCGCATTAATAATGTTTGCATCAATGTGTTTCGCTAAGAAGTGAGGAGCTCCCGGACTGGAATGACGCATGACAATCATATCTACTTTCATAGATAAGATGTTATTGACTGTATCTAGCAAGGTCTCCCCTTTTTTGACAGAACTACTGGAAGAACTAAAATTGATCACATCTGCAGATAAACGTTTCTCTGCCAGTTCGAAAGACAGTCTCGTCCTTGTACTATTTTCAAAAAACACATTGGCGATTGTTACATCGCGAAGGGACGGGACTTTCTTAATAGGTCGATTAATCACCCCTTTGAAGCCAAGAGCAGTATCAAAAATTAATTCAATCTCTTCCCTTGAAAGGTCCTTGATACCTAGTAGATGTTTTGAGTTTAGTCTACTCATTTAACCTTTGATTTACCAACCATATACTATCATCACCCCCCTGCTCCTTTAGCGCGACTCTCACACGTTGCGACGGCAGTGTGTTGACACTTTTCCCTATATAAGTAGCCTGGATGGGTAGTTGTCTGCTGTAAAGGCGGTCTATCAATGTAAGTAGCTCTACAGATTTAGGTCTACCAAAAGTGATCATTGCATCGAGCGCAGCTCTTATTGACCTGCCTGTGTACAGCACATCATCAACTAAAATGACATTCTTCTCCTCGATAACAAATTCTATTCTCGTCTCACTGGCCTGCAGCGGGCTATCTCTTCTTCTAAAATCATCTCGATGAAAAGTGGTATCTAGGTATCCAATTGAAATCTTAGAAGGCTGCATCGTTTCTAGTACTGCCTTGACACGCTCAGCAAGAAAAATACCTCTTGGTTGCATACCAATGATAACCGAATCACCAAAATCTTCGTGGTTTTCAATTAATTGCTGGCAAAGACGCTGGATAGTCAGTTGGAGGAGGGAAGAATCTAGCAGCAGGCGCTCTTGGATCATAACATTGCAAATATAGAATCTTAAGCGATTACTTTTTTAATTCTTCTGTGTTATACCTGACTTTATTGATGTAGAAAACATCCCGCTTGGTTTTGACCCTTTCAGATAACCGATGTTGAATCTGTTGTTCGCCATATGCGTATAGCACATCATCGTACCAGTGCTGGAGTCCTTCCACCTCTGGATCTCGTATAACAAACTCATCCCTTTCGGAGCTAAGCCGCACAGGTGTGTAGCTATTTCCTTCGATGACTTCGTTGTTGATAACCAATTTTGAACGAATTACATTTTCCTCCAAATAATGCAATTCTACTCGATCTTCATGTGCTACTACCTGTACTGTTTTATCCAGTTGAGTCTTGACCACATCATCAATCGCGAAACTATGGTCCCACAACCTCTTTCCATTTTTATCAAATGAAACCACAAGTGCATGCGTATACTTATAGCCAGAAATCGTAGCAAGCCCATTCCCCGATCCTGAAGCGTAAGGGCCAAGATTATAGTTTGAATAGCGTGGATAGTAAGCTTCGGCTATTAGTAAAAACTGATCTTCTAACTGAATGATATCGTGCACTAGCAATCGATAACTAAAGCGAGTCTTCTTACCTTTTTCCCTCCTTCTGCTAATTCGCTCTTCGATTCTATCTCTTCTTTTACGGCCCATGTAGTCAAAGAAGTTTCCTAACTCCGAGTAGTTGATATATTTCAAGTAGGACTGCTGCCCACTTTCAAACTTAGCCAAGTAGAGGCCTCTGCTGTAATCGGGACTCTTGATAGAATAAGCACCCGCGACATACTGTACACCTCCCGGAAATTGTGTCGGAGCTCCATCTATCACACTGCGTCGCTCACCCGGAATGATGACATTGGACTGCAATAGTTTGTTGTCCATACTGTAGCTTTTGAAATTGATAGTAAACCGCTTCTCAAAGGTTCTTTCCAGCATAGTCACCGTAAAAAACCTAGCAGCATCATTGACATAAACATCTAAAAGGTCACTATTGCCGTTATAAATTCCAGGAATTACCCGTGGTTTAAGCTCATCTAGATCAAAAGTCAATACAGCCGGACGATAACTTACTGATCCAGCTAATAAAATAGACCGATCTACGACCTCAAAATGACTCAGGTTGATTGGAAATACCGTGGATATCTTATATTCATCGACCTTGGCAGTCAAACCGTCCACTTGAAAAATAGAAAACTCTTCAGAATTGAATGGCGAGGAGGCAAATAGCAGATGAAACTGACCATTGTAATGATCCCACCCATTGAATGAATAGTCAAATGGCACGATGAGTAGCTTAGTCCACTCAGTTTTCAAATCCTGATCAAGTTTGTAAAGCACCCATCCATACCCATAGGCATTTCTGACAGATGTCTCTTTTACGACCAAAAGACCGTTTTCCGCACCATTGATAATCGTAAAAGACAGATCGTTATCCTCAAATAAAAATTCTATGCGATCAGGCTGCTCCAAGTACGCGCTAGTATCCGGCCTATTTTTATTTCGCTGTGCTTCCACCGTGGTGACTGCCAAGAGCATGACAACTATGGCATGAAGCGATGCGATAAAATACTTCATTGTGTCTGACTTAAGTTCATAATGATTTCATAGGCATTCTCTTCAACGGGCTGCACGGACAATCGACTGTTCTTGAGCAAAACCATGTCTTTTAACTGGTCAAATGACTTGATCAAGTCTAGCGTGACGGTCTGCTGCAGCTGACCAACAGGTCTCACACGAACTGAGACCCAGCGTTTATCATCTGTTGTTGGATCTTGGTAGGCGGATTGTAGGACCTCCACCAGGCCAACTATCTCCTTTGACTGACCGCTGTGATAAAAGAAAGCATAGTCTCCAGCACGCATCTCTTTGAGATAGTTTCTAGCCTGATAATTTCTGACGCCTTCCCAATGATCAGAATCCAGACGCTCAAGGTCAACCCAACCATACGTTTCCGGCTCAGTTTTCAACAACCAGTATTTTTTCATTGCAAAAGTTAATCTACTATCAAGTAACACATATAAGGTCAGATGAGTTGGATATCTTTGAAAGGAATCACATCATGAAGGTATTAATTCTTAGATTTTCTTCTATTGGTGACATTGTGCTAACCACACCGGTTATCAGGGCCCTATCGACGCACTCGTCAGATATCGAGGTGCATTATGGTACCAAAGCTGAGTATGCCGGCATTTTGGAGGAAAATCCATACATTTCCCAAGTCCATGTGCTTGATCAATCACTGTCTTCATTGGTCTCCAAACTGAAAAAAGAGAAATTTGATCTGGTCATAGACTTACATAATAACCTGCGAACCAGAATTATAAAGATGCGCCTTGGGGTAAACTCTGAGAGCTTTGACAAACTCAATATCAAAAAGTGGCTGATCGTCAACACAAAGATTAATCAGCTCCCAAATCGTCACATTGTCGACCGCTACATGGATACGCTTAAGCCTATAGGCATTAAAAGTGATCAATTAGGCCTGGATTATTTTATACCAGAGAAAGATCAGGTGGAGATGAACTGGCTACCAAAAACACATCAGCAGGGATACATTGCTGTGGTGCTTGGCGCTAAGTTCAAGACCAAACAGCTGCCTTACAAAAGGTTGGTGGAATTATGTGATCGTATCAATAAGCCAATTGTTCTGCTGGGAGGCAAAGAAGATATAGAACTAGGGGAAAAAGTTGCAGCCTTTTTTGACCGGCCCGTCGGTGACGAGGCCCTTGAGGAGTCGCTAACAAATGACCTAGGTAAAAAGGCTCATATTTTCAATGCATGTGGGAAATTCAACCTCAACCAATCAGCATCCTTGTTGAAGCAGAGCAGTGTGGTTTTCACCCATGATACAGGTCTCATGCATATAGCTGCTGCACTTAAAAAGAAGATCTACTCAATATGGGGCAACACCATTCCAGAATTCGGGATGTACCCCTACATGACACAATTTGTCATCTTTGAAAATAAAAAAATCAACTGTCGACCCTGCTCAAAAATTGGGTTTGATAAATGCCCAAAGGGACATTTCAAATGTATGAATGACATTACATTTGACTTCTATCTACCAGATTAAAGATCTTTGAAAACACTACATATCATAAGACACGCCAAGTCGTCGTGGAGTTTTGATCAACTGGATGACTTCAGTCGTCCGGTCGGAGCGATAGGTCGTAAAGACCTGGCTCTTATGTCAAAATTCATTTCAGACCTTAAAGAACCCGCACCTGAGGTATTCGTCACAAGCACTGCCAGTCGTGCATTGTATACAGCATTATACCTTGCTGATGCATGGGACTACCCTGAGTCTGATATTGAGTTACAGCCTGCTTTGTATCATGCAGATGTAGAAGAAGTTATTGATATACTTACTGAATACGATGACTATCAGTCTGTAGCCGTTTTTGGTCATAACCCGGGCTTTACTGACTTGGTAAATGTGGTTAGCAAGAAGCAAATAGCGAACCTTCCCACTTGTGGCTATGTAAAGTGCAACTACGATATCGATCATTGGGATCAACTGACAAGTGATCATATGATAGATGTTAGAGAAGTTTTCCCGAAAGACCTTAAGCCGAAATAGTCATGAAGGCACTGTACTACTTATTGATTGTCCCTCTTTCCCGAGCACCTCGATGGTTTTTGTATGGTATTTCAGATAATCTATTGTTTCCAGTGATTTACCACTTGGTCGGATATCGTAAAAAAGTTGTTTACAACAATGTTCGAAAGGCTTTCTCCAATAAGTCTGAATTAGAAGCACAGCAGATTACTAAAGATTTCTTCCACCATTTTTGTGATTTGATTGTAGAGTCTATCATGATCTTCAACATCTCAGAGGAACAGGCAATTGCAAGGTGCCGGTTGGTAAACCCTGAAATTTTCGAGCAATGTTATAAAAATAATAAGTCGGTTGTCTTTGTCGGCGGACATTACAATAACTGGGAAATGTTAGCAGTAGCGATTGCTCCTCAGGTACCTCATCAGGTTGACGCGATCTATGCTCCGTTGACCAATAAATTCATGGATGACTTAATCCGGTCTTCACGGTCAAAATATGGCTTACGACTCATCCCAAAGCAGGAAACAAACGAGTTTCTGGATAAAACCAAAGGCGAGAAAACGGCGATGATTTTTGCTACCGACCAAAGTCCTTCACGTAAGCAAAGAGCCTACTGGATGGAATTTATGGGTCTGGAGACGGCCATGGCTTTCGGCGCTGAACGTAACGCTGTCAAATACGATTGGCCGGTCATATATGGTCGAATCAAAAAAGTAAAAAGAGGAGAATACATCATAGAAGCGGAGCTAATCAGCGATAAGCCAACTGAAGAGCCTTACGGTTATATCACACAAAAACACGCAAGATTACTGGAACAAGACTTAATGGAAAATCCAGCCTATTGGCTTTGGACACACAAGCGGTGGAAACGAAAACGTCCGGCCGATAATCCCGTTCAGAAAAATCTATTCTAACTCCTTAATACTAGTAGAGATACTCGAATACACTGTGGTACTGATTTCTTTGTTGAAAATACTCAATCAGTTCGTTAAAGAAAGGATTCGTAGCCAGTGTCGAGGAGTCGCCTACCATGATAAGCTTGTGCCTGGCGCGTGTCATGGCAACATTCATTCTTCTTTCATTTGCTAGGAAACCTACGATACCTTCTGCATTGCTCCGCGTGAGACTAATCAATATGACATCTCGCTCTTGGCCCTGAAAAGCATCCACTGTGTGGATACTTACCTTTTTCAGCACGTCTGCCGCCAAGCTCTTTTTTCTCAGCGCGGCACGTAATTTCTCTACTTGTGCACTATAGGGAGCTATCACACCTATTGAAAAATGTTCTTCGTCAATCAATTGATCTATGACTTGACATAACTGATCTATGACGAAAGCAGCCTCCTCCGTATTGTAAGTGGATAAAGTCTCTTGATTGAGCTCCTCCATATATCCAGCACCAGCCGTGTCAATAAATACAGCTGCCTCCGTAAACAACTGTCGCCTCTGTTTTACATAATCAGCGGCCTGTAGCTGATTTTGATAGAAGTACCTATTAGAAAAGAACTGAATGTCATCATGCATCCGATACTGAGTAGTAAGCATCAGTCGATCTTCATAGCTATTGATACACCTTTCAAACAGTGTCATCCCAAGGCCGGCTTTGTTTGCCTCTTTTGACTTCACAGTTGGCGGCAGCTGCAAATGGTCACCTGCCATGATGACTCTATCAGCCTTGAAAATAGGAATCCAGTTGGCCGGCTCTAACGCCTGCGAGGATTCATCAATAAAAACTGTCTTAAAAGTACGCTTATGCATGTGGCGATGATTTGAGCCCACCAAAGTACAAGCAATGACCTGGGCATGATTCAACAGGTCCTGAATCATGTACTCTTCGAGGGCTTTCGCATCCTCTTTGAGTTTTCTGGCTTCCGCCTTCATCAATCTTCTTTGCTGAGCCTCCTCTCGCCCAAACTTCCTTTTAAACTTGCCGCCTAAGGCAAAGTACTCCTCTGACTTTTTCCTTAGATCCTTTAGCATATTTGCGTCTGCATGCATAGAAAGCTGAACGTCCAAACTATGTACGACCACCTCCTCATTGACTCGGGCTGGATGACCCAAACGAAGGACATTGATTGACTGATTATGCAACCTCTCGACGAGTAAGTCGACCGCAGCATTGCTAGCCGCACAAACTAAGACTTGCTTTTCGTGCGCAACCGTCTCAACAATCGCATGAACCATCGTAGTGGTCTTACCTGTCCCTGGAGGGCCATGAACAATAGCAATATCCTTAGCTGATCTGATGCCCTGTAGTGCGGCATTTTGGCTGTCATTTAGTTGTGGTAGAGATATCTCATAACCTTCCTCTCGATAAGGGATTCGTTGCCCCAGCAGCACAGGAATTAATTCTTTGATTCTACCCCCTTTTAAAGTCTTTAGACGCGCCAGCGTCCGATCCATTTCGTCGTAGGTAGATTCATCAAAAAGTAAGTCTACCCCTAGCTTCCTATCATCAACCCAGTCAGGTGGCTCTTCTTGATTAAGAATAATGGTCATGGAATTATCTATCAGCTTGCTGACAATGCCGGAAACAGATAACTGGCCCGAAGCCGTCTCTACAAAAAGGCTAACGGAGCATCCGGTCTGAAAGTGATGCCTTTGATTATCTGCGACGTTTCGCTCTACTGTTAAAGACCATTTATCCCCAACACCTAGTCTAGAAGCTTTGACTTTCACTGGATACCAGCAGACACCATCCTTTTTACGATCATTAACTGATCTGTTTCTAATTTTTTGAAGGAACTGTTTTCGATCCTCTTCACGCTCGATCTTTAGCAGCGATTGCAGCTTTGAAAAATGCTCGTTAAAATCCATTTGGTACCTATT
>JBLHTU010000153.1:0-8561 GCA_047627515.1 Cyclobacteriaceae bacterium
GCCATTATCGAAAATGGATCGGTTAGCTTTTTTGGCCTACACAACAAAAATAACACCGTCCTATCTGAGCGCAATCACCAACGTGTCTTTGAAATTGGCTCTATTTCCAAAGTATTTACAGCTGCTTTACTGGCGCAATGCGCTTTAGATAGCAAACTCCAATTGGATGATCCGATCGCTCAGTATATCGATATGCATTTAAAGGACAATCAACAAATATCGTTTGTCCAATTAGCCAATCACACCTCCGGCTTACCCCGCTTACCAACAAACTTTGACCCACGGGAAAACCCTAGCAATCCTTACAAAAACTATGGAGAAAAGGAATTGGGTAACTACCTAATGAGCGGCATCTCACTATCTGAATCCTCCAATGATACCTATGCCTATTCCAACCTAGGTCCAGGGTTGCTGGGTTACCTGATATGCAACATAGAAGGCCAGACATACGAAGAGCTTTTGCAGCATGAGGTTTCTTCAAGGTACGAAATGAACCATACTAGCACTGACCGCTCTACTGTCCAAGAGCACTTAGTCAAAGGTTTAGATGAGCAAGGACATATGGTGCCCAATTGGGACTTAGGCATACTCGTTGGTGCTGGAGGTATACTGTCCTCAGCTGAAGATCTATCAAAATTTGCGCTTGCTCATTTTGACAAAGCAAATCGTCAGCTTGCATTGACAAGAGTCAGCACCCATACCATCAATCACATCTCTGATGTTGGTTTAGGCTGGGAAATCATCAAAAGAAGATCGGGGGATATCTGGTACAAACACAATGGAAGAACCGGGGGATATACTTCTGCGATGATCATGGACGTAAATCTTAAAAATGGAGTAATCATACTTTCGAACCTCTCAGGATACAGTAGTCAGAATTCGGTCGTTGATGATCTGAGTTTTGACCTAATGAAATCAATCCAAAAACCCTAAAATATGAAGCAACTAAAAATCAGCCTTATACTTCTGCTTGTGATCAATGTCGCCTGCTCGCAACAACCCGCACAAAATCAGGAAGTCAATGGTACAGGTATGAGCGATGCTGACCTGCGAGCTATGTTAGATACCATATGGACCACTGAGCAAGAACCCATTAGAATGCGAGATGAGATGATTGATCAATTTGGGGCAGATTCTAAAGAGTATAGGAAGTATCAAGCGATTTATGAGAAGAATCACGTCATCAATGAACGCAAAATAACTGCGCTTTTAGAAAATGGCTGGCCAGATAAAGGCGTGATTGGCACACAGGGTAATCGGACCATTTGTAATGTGATTCAACACGCTGACAATGAAATACGGATCAAGTATCTTCCAATGATGAAGCAAGCTGTTAAAGCCAATCAATTGGACCCTCAGCTGCTGGTAAGAGCAGAGGATAGAATCGCCACAGAAAGAGGCGGTTTACAAATCTATGGTGGGCAGATGAAGTATTATCCTGACACTAAAACCTTCAATGTGTGGCCTGTCCTTGATCCCATTAATATTGATAAGCGAAGAGCAGAAATCGGGCTAATACCTATTGCAGAACATTTGAGGGCCAGATTTGACTTTGAATGGAACATGGAAGAGCAAATAGCGAGAACAGAAGCATTCGAAAAGGAAAGAAACAAAGCGTCAAACTAGTGGAAGGCAAATGCGAACTAGCTTCTTTGTGACGTTGTCCTAGAACCCACTAATCATCATAACAGGAACAAACCAGTAGTATCTAGTTATTTAATGTCGTTCTTTGGGCTACCCTCTTTGTACGTACATCCAGGTGTGAAACTAACATAGTACCATCATGGATGACGAAGAGAGGCAGGAGCAACACCAATTCGAAGAACTCATTCAAGGGCTGATTGATGAAACCTACGGATGCTGTGATGATTTCATTTTCCCCAGCACAGTCATAGGACTCAAAGCTAATGTCCAAAGTTTGATAGCGTCTGGACATATGAAGCCCTCCGGCATTGGTAACAAAGCAGTCTATCAAAAAGATAGTAGCATTCGAGGGGATACCATTAACTGGATTGAAAACCAGACAGTAAATCCATTTGAAGTGATCTACATGAATAAGATTGAGAAGTTTATTCTCTACTTGAATAAAACGTGCTTTACCTCCATCAAAAGCTTTGAAAGCCACTACGCAAATTATGAAACCGGTAGTTTCTACTTGAGACATAAAGACCAGTTCAAAAATGAAACAGGGCGAAAATTTTCGATCGTCTTATACCTTAATGTTGATTGGAAAGACGCCGATGGCGGAGTCCTTTCATTATATCCTACTGACAGACAGAAAATAGACATCTCTCCGATCGGAGGACGCATAGTACTTTTCAGAAGTGATGAAATGGAGCATGAAGTCAGCGCTTCGTTTACGAGAGATCGTAGTAGCATTGCTGCTTGGCTAAAAGCCTAATGTGCTAATGGTACCCAAGCACAAAATAGACAGATGATGTCTAGACAAGTATATTGCTCAATTACCTACTATTGTAGCTGTCTAAATTTCAATAGCTATGAAACGAGTGACCTTAATCACGTGCTTTATTTTATCTATTTTCTATATTTCAGAAGCACAGCAAGTACAGGATTCCTTAAGTGCCAGCAAACTAGTCATCTACGGAGACTTCGGACCTAACCTGCTAGGTGTGCCCGCATCCATCAATGTAGAAGGATTGTTTCTCAACAAAAAGAAAATACAATTATATGCTAGAGCTGGATTTGGTTATGGTGTCATCTTCTTTGGACCTACTGGCCCTGGAGGTCTAGGTGCATTAAGCTTTCTAGTAGGTGGCGGAAAACATCACTTTGAAGTAGATGGTGGAGTATTCGTGGGACAAGATTCCTATGATGGTGATACCTTTCTCACACCCATTGCTGATATAGGGTATCGCTTTCAAAAGCCTGGAGGCGGCTTATTCTTCAAAGGAAAACTAGGCATAGTCGGATTCAGTATAGGTCTAGGTTACGCATTCAAAAATCGTTAAAACATATACACAACATGATCCTTTCACTTACTGCCGCTTCACCAATCACAGGCATCTGATAACTACTTAGCTATATCGCTCATCAGTCACAAATTTTTCAGGGAACCTCGGCGTCACTTGACTGAAGTAATCCATGATGATTTTCATATCCTCTTTTATCTCTCCGGAGGGCATAAAGCACATCCCTATCCCCGTAACTTTAGTCTTGTAATCCATAAAAGCCAGACAAATCGGAACTTTAGCTTCTAAAGCAGCATAGTAAAACCCTGTCTTCCACTCCTTCACGGGTGACCGTGTGCCTTCTGGCGTCACCACCACCGTCAGGGGATTATCGTCCTTGATAAACAGCGAGACCATAAATGTGGTCATTCCTCCTTTTTTGGTCTGAGTTCTGTCAATCCATATTGCGCCCAAATCCGCTATCAAGCGGCCCAATAAGAATATGTTAAATTCTTTTTTGATCGTAAACCTGGGGTTCAATCCCAATTGATCCATCGCACTGATCGCAAAAACAAAGTCCCAGTTACTCGTGTGCGGTGCTGCTATCATTACGCTCTTAAAAGCTTCCTTTGGCATAGGATGATGAAGCTTCCAACCGCCAAGTTTAAAAAAGATCTTAAAAAGTACTTTGAGCATAGCTATGATTGATTTTAGCCAGCAAACTAGTGCAGAAAAGCGACAATTATCGACTTAGCCGACTCCACTTTCCATCAAGTAGCTTCTGATAACAGCTGAAAGGGAATAGTCCCTTAGTGGCCTCCTCCTCTACTGAGTCTGTCGGCTCTATAAAGTCCACCTAAACTGGTTCTTCACAAGATCAAGTTAGCTACATTTATCCAATGGAAATTATCGGTTATATCGCTGCCTTTTGCACAACCGTCTCTTTTTTACCTCAACTCATCCAAACGCTCAAGACTAAAAACACAACAGGTATATCACTTGTGATGTATGTCATTTTTGTTTTTGGTGTGACGATGTGGCTCCTGT
Organism: Cyclobacteriaceae bacterium; assembly: GCA_047627515.1. Classification (GTDB taxonomy): domain Bacteria; phylum Bacteroidota; class Bacteroidia; order Cytophagales; family Cyclobacteriaceae; genus JAYPLE01. The sequence continues at coordinate 3,957 of JBLHTU010000153.1, forward strand.
ACGGTATTCTAAAAGAGGACTGGCCGCTAATCATTGCCAACAGCTTTACATGGTTTTTTTCCTTCACCATCCTGGCAATGAAGGTGCGAGCAACACTGCGAGGGCAATCCTAAGTAGGCGACAAAAGTGTAAATTGAACTAACGATGCAACACTAAAAACATGAACTACCGCGAAAAAATTGGTGTCAAGGAAGGTCCACTTGCCTTAAAAAAATCGAACCGATCTTCAGATCATAAGACGAACCAACACGGGATCGACTTACGCATGATACACGTGGAAACAAGATGCTTACAATTTGATCTTCAGCCTACAAAGTGATCAAAATCCTATCCATACAAGTCGGTCAACCAAGGCAAATTATCTTCGGTAAGAAAGAGGTTCAAACCAGCATCTTCAAAAACACCATTGCGTCTTCGGTCTTTGTTGACAAACTAGGTTTAGTGGGCGACACTCAGTCTGATTTAAGCGTGCACGGTGGTCTATATAAGGCAGTCTATGCTTATCCTCAGGAACATATGGATTACTGGAAAAAACAGATGAGCAGTCATCTAATAGAGCCTGGCGCATTTGGTGAAAACCTAACGACTGAAGGTCTACTCGAATCAGAGGGATGTATTGGTGATTCCTTTCAAATAGGAGATGTTGTCTTGAGAATAACCCAACCTAGGTTCCCGTGCTATAAGCTCAATGCTAAGTTTGGTGATGCACAGATGGTCAAGAGGTTTCAAGACAGTGGTCGACCAGGCATCTACTTCGAGGTACTTAAAACTGGTTCGATCACGGTAGGTGACGAGCTCGTTAAAATCGATGCTGGTAGCGACGTTTCTATCAATCAATTTGTGAGCGCTAGAATGGCCAAAGAGCCGGATACTGAAGTCATCGCTAGGATACTTGCCATCCCATCATTGATCAAAGAGTGGAAAGACTATTTTGAGAAAGAAATCAGCTAAATCTCTCAGTACTTACTACATGCAGCCAAACAAACATGTATAATAGCCTAGAGCCCAGTATCAAGATATTTCCTAGCATTCGACTATTTGGTTATAAGACTAGCATGTCCTTGTCCAATAATCTAACTGCTTCTCTATGGCAAAAATTGATGCCGCAGAGAGCCGATCTTCCTTCAAGTCAACCGAATGTTTACTATTCGGTAGAAGAATATGAGCTGGATTACTTTAAATCCTTCGACCCAGCTAAGTCCTTGACGAAATGGGCTGCATTTCCTGTCAGCCAAACAGAATCGCCTGGAGATGAACTGGGTGAGCTGATCATTCCCGCCGGGCAGTATGCTGTATTTCGGCATAAAGGCGCTAGCACAGATGTATCGAATCTCTATCAATACATATTCAGTCAGTGGTTACCTCAATCACGCTATCAACTGGCACATAGACCTCATTTTGCCATCATGGATGAAAAGTACCGGAAAGACGACAGGAACTCTGAAGAAGATATTTATATCCCTATTGACTGAATTTAGCTTAGACCCGTACTTTTTGCTCGCGTGGTGTATTCCAGCATTTCTAGCATAACCCTGATTTCCATACAGAGGAAACCTGATTAGCTTAGTAAAGTCATAAAACGCATAAAGCTGCCTGCGGCACCTCGCTATGTTAGAACAAGTCACATTATTGGTATCGCTGTCCTTTGGACTGGCTACACCCCTGACGCTGTATTTATCTCGCCTTGTCAAAGTCTGTTGATTCAGGTACGGCTAATAATTCGATCAAGGTTACTGGTTTCCTGATCGTTTGGTTGATTCTACAAGCCTTGCTTTCACTGGCTGGCGTCTACTATGGGAACATGCCTGAAAAAGCATCGATCTGGGCAAACCATGATGCATTGGAAAATATCGTTTTTAACATACTCGGAAACGCCTTTAAGTACGATACAACTAGTTCTAAAGTCTCCATGAATATCTTATTGGAAGGCGCTCATCAAGCGATTGAAGTTATGGATGATGGTCCAGGTATCGTAAATGATAAACTCGATAAGATTTTTGATCGATACTATCGAACAGAGAAGAGCTACCAAAGAGCTGCAGGACTTGGTATAGGACTTTCTTTAGCTAAAGAACTAGCTATACTTCACGATGGGTTAGATCACGGCCAGATGAATTCCCAATGAAGAGACATGCTTCAAAGTAACCCTACTGCTGACCCCGCCTCAATAACATCAACCACCGCCCTGTCTTCACCAAGCAGTCCACCATCCCTCACAAAGTGATTGTTGCTTTGACTCGGTTCTCTTACATTACTAATGCACGGTTCAAAACATACATTATGAAGAAATTTTCGATCACCCTTATGGGATTGTTAGTTGCTATACTAGCGCAAGCGCAAGGCACACAACTATTACGACAGCCTACCCTATCTGCTACAGACATCGTCTTTATCTACGCCAATGACCTATGGAAAGTACCCAAATCTGGTGGTGATGCCATCCGATTAACCAGTAATGAAGGCTCTGAATCGAGCCCCCACTTCTCCTCTGATGAAGAATGGATTGCGTTCAGCGCGCAGTATGATGGTAATACAGACGTCTATGTGATTCCAGCCAGCGGTGGTTCACCGAAGCGGATGACTTATCACCCCAGCGCTGATATTGTGCAAGGATGGACTCCAGACGGCAAAATCATTTTCCGTTCTAGTCGTGAAGCTAGACCTACGCGTACCAATAGCTGGTACACGATAGGAATGGCCGGTGGACTTCCTACTGACTTCGGTATTCCACGCATTGCGAGTGGTGAACAATCTCCAGATGGTAAGTTCGTCGCTTACGAACCGATCACCTACTGGGACCCTGAATGGCGAAACTATCGGGGAGGCCAAGCTATGCCTATCTGGATTCTCAACATGGAGTCCAAAGAACTGATTCGTACACCGCAAGCAGATAAGGAGAGACACGTAAGTCCTGTTTGGTTTGACAGTAAGGTCTTCTACCTCTCAGAGCGAGACTATATTGCCAATATTTGGTCATATGATCTAGTGTCTCAGCAAGAGAAGCAAATCACTTTTCACAAGCGGTTTGACATCAAAAGTATGGATGCCTCCAAGGAGGGAATCATCTTTGAAATGGGTGGTTACTTGCACATGCTCAATCCTACGACAGGGGCAACTGAGCAACTGGCCATTAATGTCGCAGGAGATATGAATTTTGCCAGAGAAAGATGGGAAGATGTTACGGGCTCTAACCTGACCAATCCTAATATTTCGCCGACTGGCAAAAGAGCCATTTTTGAACATCGAGGTGAAATCCTCTCTTTCCCTAAAGAAGATGGCACATGGAGAAATCTAACAAGCACACCAGGTGTTGCTGATCGCTATCCAGTATGGTCGCCAAAAGGAGATCAGATTGCATGGTTCAGTGATGCCTCTGGCGAGTATCAGCTAGTTACATCTGACCAATATGGCGGCAACCAACAGAACTATCCGCTCGCAAATCCAACTTTCTACTTTCAGCCTGACTGGTCTCCTGATGGGAAATCTATTGCATATACTGACACCGATTACAATATTTGGGTCCTCGAACTTGCAACAAAAGAAGTCACGAAAGCAGCGACGGATCGCTATGCACATCCCAATCGGGCGATGAACCCTGTCTGGTCTCCTGATGGCCAATGGATCACCTATGCTCGGCAATTGGATAGTCACTTCAAAGCCATCTTTGCTTACAACATCAAGACGAAGCAGACCCTGCAAATGACCGATGGTATGGCTGATGCCATGAGCCCTATATGGGATCAAAGTGGTAAGTACTTGTACTTCCTAGCCAGCACCAATTATGGACTCAATACTGGGTGGTTAGATATGAGCTCTTACGATCCTCAGTTGACTTACAGTCTATATGCCATGATCCTCTCAAATGAGACCCCGTCTCCAACTATGACCAAAAGTGATGAGGAGGAAACAAAAAAAGACGAAAAGGCAGAAAAGGATACTAAGAAGAAGGGTAAAAAAGAAGAACCTGAACCTACCAAGCTCGCTGAAGTAAAAATTGATGCAGCAGGATTGGCCGCCCGCATCATTGCTTTGGATATGCCTTCACGCAATTATGTTGGTTTATTAGCAGGCCCAGAAAACATGGTTCTTGTTGCCGAGTCCATCCTAAATGAGTCCGGCGTCAAGGTGCATGCTTATGACCTCGAAAAAAATGAAGCCACTGAGTATGGCACTGAAATCGATCAGGCTGTAACCTCCAGTAATGGTAAGCATGTGCTGTGGAGAAAAGGCAGTAGTTGGAGCATCAGTGAGGCCTCTGGCAAACCTTCCGCGGAGGATAAAATCAGCACATCCGCTAAGCTCAAGGTTGATCCTCAAGCTGAATACGTCCAAATCTTTAAAGAAGGATGGAGATATATGAGGGATTTCCTATACGTGGATAATGTACATGGTGCTCCTTGGGATCAGGTCTACGAGTGGTATGCTCCATGGATCAAATCCGTGAGACATCGTACGGATCTAAACTACGTCGTCGATATTCTAAGTGGAGAAGTAGCCATAGGACACTCATATGTTTCTGGCGGAGATATGCCTGACATTACACGCGTCCCGGTAGGACTATTAGGTGCTGACTACCGACTAGAAAATGGATTTTACAGGCTCTCA
>JBLHTU010000154.1:0-8495 GCA_047627515.1 Cyclobacteriaceae bacterium
TTTCATCTTTCTAGAAATCTAAAAGTTAGTCTTTGGTTTTCAGCAGCAACGGAATAGTCAAGCCCTGCACAAGTATTGAGAAGAGCACACAACAGTAAGTCGTGAAAAGTATCACTTCCTTGACATGGGCAGGAATAGCTTCGATATCTGACAACGACAAAGCCAAAGCCACAGATATTCCACCTCTTAAGCCACCCCATGTAAGAATGGCTATTGTTTTCGGCTCAAATGTCCTAAACATCCTCATGATGGTTATCGGGACACTTACTCCAATAAACCTTGCGACCAACACTACGAGCACACCTACGGCTCCTATGAGGAGCATATCGATCGAGAAGGTCTTGGCTATCACAATCATTTCCAATCCAATCAAGATGAAGAGAATGGCATTCAGCGCCTCATCCAAAAGGTGCCAGAATTTAAATACATATTCTCCAGTTGCATTGGCAAGATTTGCTTCACGTCCTTCATTTCCTATGAATAAGCCCATGACCACCATTGCTAAAGGCGCAGATACGTGTAACAACTCTGCAATTCTACCGCCCACCATAACAAGCGTTAGCGTGACTAGTACTTCCAACTCTACGTGATCATTATCAATAAAGTCAAGGAGCTTGAAACCCATAAATCCAAAGATTGCTCCCATGAGCAAACCTCCAATCACCTCTTGACCAAATAGTATTCCAATCTCAGAATAATTAAAGCCTTCACTGGCAGCTTCATGTACTCCTCCACCTCCACCGTGCATTGCTTCTGGAGCTGCAATGCCTAATATGGTCAAGAAAATCACAACACCTACACCATCATTAAATAGCGACTCACCAGCAATTTTTATTTCTAAATTCTTCGATAGATTAAATTTCTTAACCAATGCAAGCACTGCGATCGGGTCTGTAGGTGAAATAAGCGCACCGAATAGCAAACAATAAATTAGATCAATCTGAAAACCGATCATTGGAAATATGTAGAACACCATCATACCCACCAAAAATGTGGACATGACCGTTCCTAAAGTAGCTAGAATTAGCACTGGAACACGTTCCTCCAACAGTTTGCGAAGGTCCATAGACAATGCCCCTGCAAAAAGCAGGAAGTTCAACATGACATTCAAGAGGACCTCTTGGAAATCAAATTCTTCGATTATGTGTTCAGCTGCGCCTGCCACGGATGGAAAAACCATACCAAGGAGTAAGATGACCACTGACATCATCAGTGCAATCGCCATCAGTCCGATAGTAGAAGGTAGCTTGAGTACTGTGATATTGATTAGCGTGAAAACAGCCGATAAAAAAATCAATAACGTTATTAGATCAAGGATGCTCATTGGTGGTGAATGGTATTGTGATAGGTTACTTAAAGATTCAAATTAAAAATAAAAGTATTACAAAAAAAATATCCTTCGCTATTAAGCGATATTAAAAAAAAATTAGGAAAATGAAACCTATCTAAATAAAACGGTTATTTCTTTGACAAATATGGAAAACGAGCGTCGATCAACAATTGTATTAATTTGTGTTTTCATACTATTAGCTAGCTGTACTTCATTGAGACAGCTTACTCTGAAACATGAACTACACAATTTGCCAAAAAAATCTCCTGTGATTTCTCAGTATTTCATAGGGATTTCTTTGTACGATCCTGATTCGCAAGAAGAACTGATCTCTGTCAACAGCACAAAATATTTTACGCCAGCCTCCAATACCAAGATTCTTACGCTCGCCACTTGGCTGGATACAGGTTTAGATTCAATACCCTCCTTTACCTACTACAAAAAAAATAATACGCTTTATATCAGACCACTCGGTGACCCAACTTTCCTTCACCCTGATTTTCCGCTACAAGATGCCTACTACTTCTTACTGGACCAGTCTTATGATTCGTTAGTCGTAATATCGCCACCTGAAGCTATTTTACCATTCGGCTCCGGTTGGGCATGGGATGACTACACATACGAATATCAGCCTGAGCGATCGTTTTTTCCCATGTATGGAAATACAGTACATACATTTATCAATGACCAGAAAGTTGAATACGTTCCCGATTTTTTCAACCCGTATATAGAAACGAAAACAGATAGGTTTTACAGATCACCTGATTTCAACTACTTCGAGTTACCTGTCAATAAATACTTAGGAACCAGCACCGAATTAATCATTCCTTTTCGACAAACCAATGAATTAATTGCACGGCTGTTGGCTGATACACTCTCCAAACCAGTGGAAATCGTTGACTCAGGCTATCGAAGAGCAGATGAGAAAATTATTTTCGGGTATGATAGGCTACCTGTACTGGCACAAATGATGCTTCGAAGTGATAATTTTTTAGCCGAGCAATTATTACTGAACGCGCAGATGCACATGGATGTATCCAATTCAGAAGTTTATCTCAGTCAAACAAAGAATAGTTTGTTCGCTTCACTGGATCAGGTACCGGAATGGGTAGATGGCTCAGGACTGTCCAGGTATAATATGTTTACCCCACGATCATTGACGCAAGTTCTGGAGGTTATTTATCGTCAGTTGTCCTGGAGAGAAATAAATCTCATTTTCCCGAAAGGGGGTGTCTCAGGTACGATCAAAAATTGGTATGGCGCAGAAACACCATACATTTTTGCTAAAACTGGTACACTCAGACACAATCATTGCCTTAGTGGGTATCTAGTCGCCAAGTCCGGCAAGCGGTTGATCTTCAGTTTTATGAATAACCACTACACAAATGGGACCACTGAGGTCAAAGAGGAAATGCAAAGAATTTTAGAAGCAATCAGAGACGCTTACTAAGGCCGTTACTGGTACTCTTCAACTAATCCGCCTGTCAATCGCATCAGATTAACATATGAGTCCATTAAATTATAGGTAGACTGCAACTTTAAGATAGCGGCAGATAGATAGCTATTCTGAACGATCCGGAAGTCAAACGAATTGATAGAACCATTCTTGAATTTTTGCTCCGACAAATTTAGATTAGTCACAGCAACTTCCTCTCTGCGCTCGTTGATAGAAAAAATCTGACGCCGGATATTATATAAATCAAGCGCTTGCTTCAAATTCCTATCCAATGAGTACTTGAGTTGCTCCACTTGCATATTGCCTATATCCTCCTGTATGGTAGCATTTCTGATAGCTCGATTGATCCTACCACCATTAAAGAGTGTGAAAGACAAGGTGAAATTAGCAAAGTAGTTATCTGTGACCGCATCAAGAGGGTCTGCAGGGCCTGGACTAAAACCTCCATCACCTGTCGGAAATGAAGCGTTGCTTAGGTTAACGCTACTTCTGGATTCCGAAGCACCCGCATTTAATTGAAGACTCGGGTACCTCGCAGCCTTCGCTAGCTGTAGGTTACTGCCTATGACCGACTGCGTCAAAAACTGACGTTTGAGATTTACGTTATCCTGCACTTGCTTAGCACGCAGTTCACTGTACTCATACGTTTTGAGATTTGGAGTAAGCACATCAGACAATTGGTATGTCTTGTCCTGATCCTCCTCCTGAAGCAGGAAATTAAGGTCACGAACTGCATTTCGATACAATAACAATTGATTGATCAGGTTTAATGAATCAGTTAGATAATTACCTTCTACAACTAATAGATCAGAGCTCACGGCACTTCCTAATTCAGATTTTAATCTCAAGTACCCCAACCGGTCATTTGACAAGGCAATTTGCTTCTCAAACTCCTCAAGTCTCTGCTGCTCTAATGCGACACGATAATATCCCAAGATGATTCCCTGAATGGTGTTGGCAACCACAATAGACGCATTACCTTCTGATTCTGCCTGCAATTGATCCAGTCGCCTCTTATTGATATTAACCTGGAAACCGTTGAACAAAGTCCAGTTTAGGTTTACCCCAGGGTTGATACTGTTTGCAATTGTGACGTCCTGTAATTGAAATGGGCTAGCTGTTTTGACATTATCAGTCAGGTTATTGTTCTGATTTAGATTCAGGTTAATTGTAGGCCATCGCCCTGCTTCTCCCCAGACATTGTTACTGGCTGCAACCTCAATATTTTTCTTTTGCAATCGAATATCAAAATTACGCTGCAGCCCTATTTCGAGGGCTTGACTCAAGCTTAAAGGCTCCGGTGAAACTTGTGCAAATCCAATGTAGGAAAACAGCACAGTGACCAGTGGAAAAATCCTCTTCATATTATTTGTCTTTAAAAAATCCAGATTATGCTATTTCTTTAAACTCTTCTATTCGCTCTTGATCCAAAACCACACGCTCCACTTCTTCTCTGGTAGGTTTTTTGCCAGTCCACAACCATTTGGCTCCTCGGCGTATATCGTTGAATACCAGTATAAATACGGGAAAAAAGAGTAAGATGATGAAGGTTCCTATCAGCACGCCATAGGCCACAGAAATCGCCATAGGAATTAAAAATTGAGCTTGGAAGCTTGTTTCCTTGATCAATGGGTATAACCCTAATACGGTTGTGAGCGACGTCAAAACAATAGGCCTAAACCTTGTCAAACCTGCATTATAAGCTGCCTGATAGACAGTCTGTCCATCGTTTTTCACCAGAGAGTTAAACTTGGAAAGGAAAACCACCGCATCATTGATGATCACACCAGATAATGCAACCATCCCCCAGACACTGAGTAAAGAAACTGGAAACTCTCTTCCAGAAACCCATGACTCAATGCCATGACCCAACATCGCACTGAACCAACCCAAAGGAATCATGCCTGCTATGAGCAGGGCCTGATAGGCTGATTTGAAGGTCATCATTAAAATAAAGAAAATAAGAATGAAGGCACCTCCAAAATAGGTTGCAATTTCTTCACCAGCCCTCGCACTCTCCTTTGCCTGTCCACCATAATCTATGTTGACAGTAGGATACTTTGCAAGCAATTCAGGCACGATCGTACCTTGAATATTAGTCATAATCGCCGGTACATCGCCGTTCGGATCTATCATTTCTGCATCTACAGTCACAGCTCTTGATCCGTTGAAATGTCTAATACCGGCCACTCCTCTTTCTATCTTATAATCAGCTAGCTGTGTCAATGGAAATTCACCTGTGGTAGTTTTGATTTTCACATCTTCCAGTTGTCCGATGCTTTTGCGATCTTCTTTAGGATACCTAACCCAGACTCGGAGTTCGTCATTGCCTTTCATAAATCGCTGTACTTCCTCACCAAAGAACCCTTGTCTCAGCTGGCTTGTCACAGCATTGTGATCAAGGCCCAAGAAATAGGCTTCTGTTCTTAAGTCAAAAAGCATCTCTCTCCTACCAACAGGTACATTGTCCTGAATCTCCTTTAGCTCTGTAAGCTCACCCAGCTTTTCTTTCAAAAACGCTTTTGCCTCGTTGAGCTCAGTGTAGTTTTTACCCATTAGCCGGACAGATACCGGTTTCCCAAATCGGTTCCCTCCGCCTATGCTGTACTTTTCTGCCTCAGGTACTGGACCGATCTCGGCTCTGATTTTATCTATTAGATCAAATTGATTCAACCCGTAATCATCCAACTCATCATAAAATACATTGATCGAACCTGCATGAGACCCTGTCTCCCCATCTCTGGAAAAACCAACGTTTGAGAAGGTGTAATTGATGATATCATCTGGTGCGTCAAATTCATCGATCAAGTCACTATTCACTTTCCAAATAGCCTTCTCAAATTCAGCTAGATAGCCTTCTACTTTAGCTTCTCGCTCCCCAGGCTTAAATGAAATATTCACATTAAAGCTATTGAAAGGGATATTTGGAAAGAAGGTAGATTTGATTTGCCCACCCATGAGTAAGCCTACCACAATAGCAACAAAGCCTATGGTCATAGCTATTGATACCGGTCGATTGCGCATCGTAAACTGCAACATTCTTCCGTAGATATTCAGCTTCATGTAATCAATGAAACCATTGATCGCATTACGAATTCTGTAGCTCCTAGTATCTTCTTTTTTGACGCTTAGTACGCCCTTGCTCGCCAAGTGAGCTGGAAGAATAAAGAACGCTTCTAAAAGAGAAAATGACAAACTGAAGATCACAACAAAGGCCATATCTCGCAAAAATTCAAAACCGCCAGTTAAGAATAGAATCGGCATAAAAGCCACAATTGTCGTTATCACAGATGTAAATACTGCTGGCAACACTTCCATCGTACCGTCAATCGCTGCCTTCATTGGATTTTGATGCTTTTCAAAATGCGAAAAGATATTCTCTGCAATCACAATTCCATCATCAACGAGAATTCCAATTACCAATATCATCCCAAATAAGCTAATCATGTTGATCGTCAGACCAAAGAAAGACGCTATAATGAACATTCCCAAGAAGGAAGCAGGTATACCAAATGCCACCCAAAACGAAAGCCTGATACTTAGGAAAGTGCTTAAGGCAACCAAAACCAGGACCAATCCTATTATACCATTGGAAGTCAACAGATCAAGTCTTTGGCTGAGCATAGACATAAAGTCCCAGGGAACATCCAATTTAACAGCATCTGTCTTTGCATTGAACTCATCCATGTAGACAGCTACAGCCTCCGAAATATCCTGCAAATCTTCAGTTTCCAGCTTTTTAACTTCGATAAAAACAGCCTCCTGACCATTGACCATACCCTTGTTAGGCTGGTCTGCAAACTGTTCTTGGACTACTGCAATATCTCTCAAAAGCACTTTAGTACCGTCGGGATTGCTTCGAACCACAATATCTGCGATCCGATCAGCATCAGTCGATTTTGCATTTGATCGAATCAATATTTCCTCAGTAGATGATTTTACCGAACCTGCTGAGACATCTCTGTTGTTGAGTCGCACGGCAGTAGAGACTTGGTCAAAGGTCATATTATACCTCCTCAAAGTAGCCTCCTCAACTTCAATGCTAATTTCCAGCGGTGGAAATCCAGAGATATTCACTTGACTTACTTTTCCCGTCGCCAACAGATCATCTTCGACCTGTTCTGCAAACATTTTCAAGGTCTTGAGGTCAACATCGCCAGTCAAGCTCATCCATTGTGCCGTGGATTGAAATTTCTGCTTGTAAATGATAGGCTTTTCTGCTCCAGCAGGAAAAGAGCTAATACCATCTACTGCATTCTTCACCTCGGTATAGACTTCATCAATGTCGTAATTATCGAGCGTTACAATTGTAATCGAAGAAGAATTTTCAGAAGAAGTAGAGTATGTTTCCTCGATCCCCGCAATCGAGGTGAGTGACTCTTCAATTTTCAAGGTCACACCCTCCTCCATTTCCTCAGGAGAGGCTCCTGGATATACGACGTTGATGCTAATGTTCTTATCGCTTGCGGTTGGAAAGAAGGATTTCTTGGTACTAACCAAAGTAGCAATACCGGCAATTAGCGTAAGTGCTATCAGTATGTTGGCAAAAATCGGGTACTTAATCGGGTACTCAATGGCTGATTTAATAAACGACATAGTTGGAGGGTCTTAGACTATTGAACAGAACTTGAGGTACTGGAAACTGCAATGCCGACTTCGTCAGCCTTCTTCTGTTCCATATTGATTTCCGCTTGATCAGATATGATTACTTTCATATTATTGTACGCATTGATCATCGGCTCTATGACCAAATCTTCACCTGCTGCAATCCCACCTATAATCACTTCATCTTCTGATAACCGATAGATTTGGATTGGATGCACTTTCAGCAATGAATCACGAACAACAAAAACCTCGCTACCATTATAGATTGCCTCCCGAGGTATTGCCATACCATTTTTTATGGTCTCAGCTGGAATGTCTGCTTTGAGAAATTGCCCATCATAGACCCTGGTATTTCCTGAGTTGATCGAAATGAATACATCAATCGATTGTGTATTTTGATTTACATAATCAGAAACTCTCGTTACGACACCTTCCCATACCTGCTGCGTTTCCTTTGAGAAAATCGTAGCGGGTGAGCCTTTAGAAATCCACTTGATATCGGTGGTTTCTACATTCACTTGCAGCTCATGGCTCCCAGACTTCATAACCTTCGCGATTTTTGTTCCGGGATTCACAAATGAGCCTGATTGCATGGCGACCTCCAGAAAACTACCCGCAAAAGGTGCGTAGTACTTGTATTTATCTAATCGAACTTCCGCACTACGGATGGTATAATAGGTCGAAAAAATTCCCTTTGTAGCCAGAAAAGTCTTTTCCTTTTCAGAAGCCGCTACTGGTAAATCAGGGAGATACTGTTCCATGGAGATACTGTTAAAAAAAAGCTGCCAGGCTGGATAGCTTGTTTCAAAATCTAACCTCAAGTCAGGAAGAATATTTGCCAAGTCTCTGAGAAAATTACTTTTCTGAGATTTAAGGTTTAAAGCTGCCTCTTGATCGTCAATCTGATAGATCAATTGACCTTCACGGAAATTAACCCCATCCTTTAGCCTGACGGAGCCCTGAATCATCTTTCCGCTTACTTCGCTGATTACATCAAGTGTCTGCGAAGTTTTGACCCTACCAAATGCCTGTACTGACGTTTTCACATCCTTGTATTTGACCTTCGTTGTTTTAACATACCGATTGATGACTGTAGGCTTGGCA
>JBLHTU010000155.1:0-8482 GCA_047627515.1 Cyclobacteriaceae bacterium
ACAACCGGGTATATTTCTGAAAGATCCGCTTCTGCGGCTGATTTCTGAAAGTCAGCAAAGACCGCCTCTTGGATTTTCGACCGGTTAGAAAAGATCCATCGCTCGATGGCTTTCAATCGACCGATTCTAGCCTTATATGGCTCAGAACGAAGTTTCTGCGCACATCTTTTCTGCGCCTCAAAGACCTTTTGATAATCAGAATTTGTCATTGGGTTTTCCTATGTTAATTAATTGTTAGCTTTTTGTTAATTTCAGCGTAACATTGACGTTGGATAATTAATGGATCCAACGATTCAAAAGCTAATTTGCACAATTTAATTACCATATCGACGCTCTTTTGTTTGCTTGTAAGCAAAGTTATGGGTGCTCCGCTATCTAACCAGAAAAGCCCTGAGCCTCATGAACTGACAACAGATTCTATTTTAGCCCTAGCCCTAGCAAGCGATCTAAACTATCAACATACTGACTTTCTACGCTTTCGTGCTTCTATCGATCAGTTCGTCGAACGCTTTAACTCGAAGAATATAAAGGATTCTATGCTGCTTGCGCGAAGAGTCCATGATTATGTTCATCGCAAACAGCTCAAATGGTACAAGCAGTCCTCCAGTTTATACGACACCTTCCTAAAAAACGAATACGATTGTTTAACTGGAACGACATTCCTAGCCTTAGTTTTTACTGAGCTTGGTTTTGAGGTCAAGGGAATAGAGTTTCCGCACCATATGGCATTGTTGATAGAGCTCTCGTCCAATCAAATATTAATTGATGTGACAGATCCCATACAGGGGTTTATTGCACGACCGTCTGAGATCAAGAAAAGAGTAGCATACTATCAATCAGAATCCTTCAATAAATTGGATAATGGCTTCGTTCGTTTGACAGGGCAATCAAAGTACGTAATGACGAATTTGAAGGAGATCATTGGCTTACTTTACTTTAACCAAGCAGCCCGCTATTACAATGACCGGAAGTATCAACAAGCGGAATCTTTTTCCTCCAAAGCTGTCGATCTATACACATCAGAACGTCACATTGCCTTGCTCAAACTAATCCGTGATGGTAGCCGCATGATAGCGACGAATTAATTTCCTATTTCGAGTACTTTAAACTCAACTCTACGGTTTTTTGCTCTTCCATCATCCGTCTCATTGGTTGAAACCGGTTGGTCTTCTCCCATTCCTTTGGCTAGCACTCGGCTAGAGCTTATCCCATTTGCAGTAAAAAACTTCTTGACCGAATTTGCCCTCTTCTGAGACAACAGCTTATTGTAGTTTGAATCTCCAACGGAGTCAGTATGCCCGCTTACCTCAATTTTCTCGATTCGACCAGATTCCATATATTCTAGTACACGGCTCAGTTCTGCATAAGACGAAGTAGTTAATAAATCCTTGGCAAACGCAAAGAAAATGTTATTCAACACGATAGGCTTACCCACTTCAATAGGACTCAGAGATAGGTTTACATCAAGAGTGTCCGTTTTCTCTATCTCGTTTAAGTCTAGATTTTGACTACCGGCAATAAACCCATCGAGCTCCGCTCCCAAGCCATACCTTGCTCCTGGAAAAAGAATTACAGAATAACTACCATCATCCTGTGTAGTAACAGATCCAATGCCTACTCCATCAGGTAACCGTTCAACGTTGACTTTTACACCCGGCATTGGCAAGCCATCTTTACTATTTGTGACCATACCATTGACGACTATCACAACTTCTTTATCCTCTTCCAAGTGCTTAATACTCTCCGCTAGTGGGTTGTTCGGGTCAATAAATAGCTCATCCACTTTGAATCGAAATATATCCGTGTCGCTATCTACTTCTCCTCTTGTGAAGTATAAGTGCTTTCCATTCGACGGGATACTGAAATACTGATCATCAAGATCAGTATTGATACCGGACCCCATATTTTCTGGTGGGGACCATTTTTCAAACGCGTTGTCTAACTTACGTGTCACATATATATCCAGTCCACCGTAACCGCTAAACCCTCCTGATGAGTAATACAGCGTCTTACCGTCCACGGCTAAAAAAGGTGCGGCCTCTTCAGCCGCAGTATTAATTGTACCGCCTAGGTTTTTCGGCTCCGTCCAGCTGTTCCCGTCTTTGAACGAAACATACAAATCTCGACCTCCATATGAATCATCCCGTTCGACAGACAGAATCAGCGCCTGTCCCCCAGGTACTAGGAAAAAATCGGCCTTAGGTGAGTAGTTATATTCGTTAGTAACCTCTAAAGATGTGGGCTTTGAAAACGATCCATCCGCCTCAACAGTCGCCATTGAGATGCCGGCATACATTCTCCCTTTTTTTCCATACCGATTTCCTAAAATAATAACATCCTTCTCTCCATCAGAAGTGATCGAGCTAATGAAATTAGGGCCTGCAGTATTCAATGGAGAGCCTGCGTTTACTGCTTCTTTCCATGCGTCAGCCTCCTCATCCCATTCAGACACCCAGATATCTTCAGGATCATCTACTCCTCCCATATTATCAGGATGGTATTTTCTACTAAAGTATAATTTCTTTCCATTTGGTGAGATAATCGGACTATGCTCTACATAAGGGCTATTCACATTTTCCCCTAAGGCCTGCGCCTCGATTTCTCTATTGACTCCTACGGCTAACTCGATCAGCACCGAAATCGGCAATGTAGATGCTGATATACCAATCGCATCGATAGCATTGTACCCAGGCACCGCAGACCCATCGATCTCTACTCTTACTGCCTGAATTTTGATTCCTAGTACGGACTCATCAAAAAACAGATTTAAAAGTCTCTTTTCAACAGGTATTGCCCTTGGTGTCAATTCAAATAAAGTGTACTCTCTATATTCTTCATCATAGGCTATTACTTTTGTAATCGCTCCTGGGTTTTCTGATTCCGCGATTGCAATCTGCCTAGCGACAATTGGCTCCTGAAAGGAAACCATGATAAAATCAGCCGCATCCGAGGTCTTGGGCCTCCATGCGTTGGCGTTTGGCCCGCTGGCTGGCAGTACGTTAGGCTGATGCAGCGTCTGAAGTCCCGAGTATTCAAGCCTTCCAAATTCAGATGAAACATCTACTACTTGAGCGGCCCATGATACAGCCTCTTGCGCTTGGCCGGTGATCCCCGCCAGCATTCCGCATAAAAAAATTATTCTTTTCATACTCTTAGGTTATTGTCTTATTAGTCGAACCTCTACACGCCGGTTGAGCAATCGTGCTTCATCTGTCCTCTCTTGCGTCAATGGTAGTGTACCGCCAAAAGCCTTCGTAAGTATTCTCGATTTCTTGACGCCATTCTTTCCTAAGTACTCTCCAATTGACTCAACTCTGGCTTGGGACAGACGCATATTTGCCTCATCATTTCCTGCAAAGTCGGTGTGTCCCTCCAGCTGTATCATGACATCAGGACGCTCATTGATGTAAATAATGAAATCGTCCAAGGAACCAAACGAGCTTGACATGATTGTCGCACTTCCTCTGTTGAAGTTTAGATTGTCTAGTCTGATTAGTTCCTCTCTTTCTTCCGGTGAGACAAAAAGGTCTAATACCGCCTCAGTGTCATCTGTCTCTCCAGAGATCACTTGCTCCTCCTCGTAGGTCAGATATCCTGGTACTCCGTCGATTCGAAAAACATAGGCTGTGTTTTCAGCCAAATGAAAAGAATAGCTACCGTCTTCGTCTGTACGGGTCATTCCCATATCATCATAGTAGGGCAGTTTTTCATACAAAACAGTAACTCCAACTAAGGCGCTACTATCCGTTTTGTTGACCACTTTCCCTTTGACAGTCAAAAATCTGCCTTGGGCGTTGGTACTACTTGAAATTAATAATACGAGAAAGGTTGCGAATACTACTTCGGCAATTTGTTTCATAACTTAACCCCAATGAATGGCTCCAGTAAAACGGAAAAATAGCACAATTCACAAAAAAATTCACCCTTTTCTATATTACTGAATACCCGAAGCTACAGTATTAGATGGCTCCTCGCCGTATGAAATCAAATCCAATTGATGCATGATGATGTTTTTATGATGTAAATAGGTATTTAGATATTCCGGATTTATAGGTTCTGACGGAGGCAAATCTACATTGAGCGCATCTACCTGGCGACCATTCTTCCAAAACCTGTAGCACAAATGAGGCCCATTTGCCAATCCTGTCTGCCCAACATAACCAATAACTTGACCTTGCTCGACTGCTACACCTTGCCTAATTCCTGTTTTGATTTTTTGCATATGCAGGTACTGTGTCGTGTAGTTGCTGTTATGCTTAATCTTGACAAAGTTCCCATTATATTTTCCATACCTGGCTTCTTGTATCACTCCATCACCCACCGTCCTGATCGGTGTCCCAACTGGAGCCGCATAATCCGTCCCTAGATGCGCTTTATATCTTTTGAGTACAGGGTGATATCTTTTAGGGGTGAAGCGCGAACTGATTCTAGAGTAATCCAGAGGAGCTCTTAGAAATGTCTTTCGCATGCTATTCCCTTCTTCATCAAAATAGTCTTCCGCTCCATTGCTAGCGCTAAAATGAACGCCGTAATATGGCCTGCCAAAATGTTCAAAGTACACGCCGGAAATTTTACTGATGCCAACCGCGACCCCTTCTACCTGTTCCTCCTGATAGATCACTTTGAAACGATCTCCTTTTTGAATTCGAAAGAAATCTACTTGCCACGCTAAAATATCTACCAGCTTGCTCACAAGGAGGGGGCTAGCTCCAGCATCAATCGCAGATTCATACAATGAACTATTAATGACCGACCCGATACTTTTCGTGACAATAGTGACCGGTTTGCGAACAGACTCAGCCATAATTGTATCATGCAGGTGATAAATGACCGTGGTCATCGGATCTGGCTCAAAGACAAAATGAGTGGCAACGCCTCTAACAGTATCCTCGATTACAGCATACTGATACCCCGCTTTCAACTTACGGACGCTATAAACGGGTCGAGATACTCTGTCTAACCGATATAGCGCATCATTTCCAATATCATACTTTTCAAGCAGTTTAGAAAGAGTCTGATTCCACTTAATCCTTCCCTTTACCACATAGCTATTTACTAAAGGAATCGTCTTAAAGAACTCGATAGGTGGAGCCGCCACGTTATCCTCTGCGCTGGCCATGGAGATAGTGATCTCCTTCTCTTTTTGCTCTGCCGGCTGACAGGCAAAATTTAAAATGAGGAGAAAGAAGAAGGCACTAATATTCTGAAAGGAGCTGCTATTTTGCATTTTCGGTTAAACCGGAATCAAGGAAATTAACAAAATTGTTGATGTCAAGGTCATAGGCTTTTGGTGGAACAAGCAATTCCCCTTCACTAGACAACAGGACATAAAAGGGTTGTGCGTTGTTTTCAAATTTTGTGATTTGAAAATCTGCATTTTGCTTCCCGATCGTCTTCTTTACTTTTTGGTCGTACTTGGACGTAAACCACTGTGAGGAAGGAAGCTCTGTCTTGTCATCAACGTAAAGTGCAACGACCACAAATTCTTCTCTTAGTTTATTCAACACACGGGGATCTGACCACACTCTGGCTTCCATTTCCCTACAATTAACACATCCATGTCCTGTAAAGTCAACAAAAACGGGCTTCCCTGTCTCTTTAGCGCAAGCCAACGCTTGATCATAATTAAAATAACCCTCCAAACCATGCGGTAGTGCTAAAAAGTCACTGTACATGGGTGCTGAGCAAGTCTTAAGTTGTGTCGCCTGATTGCTACTGCTCTGCCGTACAATCTGGCTGATATCAAAATCATGTGTGGACATAGGAGGTAAATACCCCGCCATAGCCTTAAGTGGGGCTCCGAACATACCTGGAACCAGATAGACCACGAAGGAAAAAGTAATAACGGCTGAGAGAAGCCCACCAACTGTTGTCGGACTCGACGGCCCATCGGCAGCGAACCTAAGCTTACCTAGCAAGTAGCAGCCTAGCAATGTAAGAATCACGATCCAGATTGCCAAGTAAATTTCACGGTCTAGCAATCCCCAGTGATATGCTTGATCAGCGATGCTTAGAAATTTGAAAGCAAGCGCCAGTTCCAAAAATCCCAATATGACCTTCACTCTATTCAACCAGCCCCCTGACTTAGGCAAAGAACTTAACCACCCGGGAAAAAGAGCAAAGAGCGTAAAAGGAATTGCAAACGCAGATGAGAAGGCTAACATACCCAACACGGGTTTAAGTGCTAGACCTCCCGCAGACTCTACTAATATG
This sequence comes from Cyclobacteriaceae bacterium, assembly GCA_047627515.1. Classification (GTDB taxonomy): domain Bacteria; phylum Bacteroidota; class Bacteroidia; order Cytophagales; family Cyclobacteriaceae; genus JAYPLE01. Next base: position 6,214 of record JBLHTU010000155.1, read on the forward strand.
CTGCCAACAATCGGTCCGGTACAAGAAAATGAAACCAACACCAACGTTAGAGCCATAAAGAAAACACCCAATAACCCTCCTTTATCTCCCAACCTATCCACGCTATTGACCCATCTATGAGGAATCGTAATTTCAAACAAACCAAAAAAGGATAGCGCAAACAGAAAAAACACTAAGAAAAAGATCACATTGGGTAACCAACCTGTCGCCAAATCATTGGCTGTCTCAGGCCCCATAAATGGCGCCAAAACAGCTCCAACCATTGCGTAGATTAGGATGATTGAAAATCCGTAGATCAAGCTGTTTTTTACGCGGCCTTTCTTTTTCTGATCTTTCCCGGCAAAGTAAGTCACTGTCATCGGGATCATAGGAAATACGCACGGAGTCAAAAGTGCGGCCAACCCTGCCAAGAAGGCCACCAGCATAAAAGACAATAGCGAGTAAGGGTCATTGCTCTCTCGCTGAGCAAACATGTTTTTAGAAATCTCTTCCCCCTCTGATGTTCCTCTTGATGAGACGGTAAAAAGAAATGACTCTTCAAAAGGAATACACTGGCCAGTCAAGTCAGAACACACTTGATAATCAAAGACACCTTCAATGCGAACGTCTGGTTGAAGTACCTTGACTGTCTGCTGAAAAAGTCCCTGTTTTTTGAAATAGGTATATTCTCCTTCAAATAGCGAATCATATCCTGCAAGCCTATCTACAGGGACTATTTCCCCGACCAACTCGTAACTGCTACTGCTGACAAAGCTAAAAGTCGTGACCATCGGACCTAGCTCCGGATCAAAATCACTGCTATATAAATACCATTTTTCGTCAATAACCGCTTTGAACGAAATGACCAGTTCGTCACCAACTTTGACAGTTTCCTTGTCCGTCATCGTTTTCGACCATTTGACAGGCTCAAGAATTTGACCATGAACAGAAAACGCAAACACAAAAAGAAAAAGGACTAGGAATCTCATTGAATGTTCTTTAGGCTATTGTTGCTTGTGCAGCTCGGCGTAAAAGCTGTAAAAATATGAGATCGTTTCTATCCCTTTATAGAAGTTAAATAACCCATAATGCTCATTGGGTGAGTGAATAGCATCTGAATCCAGTCCAAAGCCCATCAAGATCGGATCTACCCCTAATTCCTGCATAAACAGTGCAACAATCGGAATACTACCTCCCTCATACGTAGGGATAGGCGACTTTCCCCATGATTTCTCAAAAGACTTGCTTGCTGCTTGGTAAGCAATAGAATCGGTAGGTATCACGGCTGGTGTACCCCCATGATGTGGTGTCACTTTGACCTTTACAGATTTGGGTGCATTCTCTTCAAAATACTTGATGATCAATGCCGTAATTTGATCACTATCCTGATTGGGTACGATTCGTGCAGACAGCTTGGCATACGCTTTCGAGGGCAGTACTGTTTTTGCTCCTTCTCCTGTATATCCTCCCCAAATTCCGTTGACATCTAATGACGGGCGAATTCCAACACGCTCTAAAGTTGTATATCCTTTCTCTCCTTTAACATCTCCGACATCCAAATCCTTTTTATACTCCTCAAAGTCAAAAGGAGCATCATTAATCGCAGAACGCGCGTCTGCACTATGCTCCAGAACGCCATCATAAAAACCAGGTAAGGTGATTCTCCCATCTTCATCTTGCATATCTGCAATCATCTTAGATAAGATATTTATGGGATTAGCCACAGCGCCTCCATATACGCCAGAGTGTAAGTCTCTGTTTGGGCCGGTAATTTCTACCTGAAGGTAACTCAGGCCTCGTAGGCCTACAGTTATTGACGGCTGGTCATTACTTATGATCGATGTATCCGATATTAAAATAACATCTGCTGCTAGCCTCTTCTTATTTTCTTTTACAAATACTGCTAAGTGATCCGACCCAACTTCTTCCTCTCCTTCTATCATGAACTTGACATTACATGTCATCTCGTTCGATTTTGAAAGGGACTCAAATGCCTTGATATGCATGTACATTTGCCCTTTGTCATCACAAGCTCCTCTGGCATAGATTTTCTCGTCTTTTACGACGGGCTCAAATGGGGGAGAATCCCATAGCTCATATGGATCTGCTGGCTGGACGTCATAATGACCATATACTAGGACCGTGGGAAGTTTAGTGTCGACAATTTTTTCCGCGTATACGATGGGATGCCCGTCAGTTTCAAAAATTTCTACCGTATCTGCTCCTGCCTCAGAAAACTTCTCTTTTATGAATTCCGCTGCGTTTCTGACATCCGCTTTAAATGCTGGGT
>JBLHTU010000156.1:0-8335 GCA_047627515.1 Cyclobacteriaceae bacterium
TTAAGTTTAAAAGCTTCTAATCTGCCAATAAATCCAATAGAATTCTTACCATGAAGAAGAAACTTTTTCCACTCGAATTTGTGCACTCCACTGTTACACATTATACTTTTATAGTTAGCAAGTACAGTATTTCAGTATACTCGCTTGTTACTTTATCCATATTGGGACTACTGGCAGCACTCCCGTTTATCCAAGTAGAAATCAATCAGAGAAGCATAGGAGTACTTGCTGGAGAACACAATGATATATCGGTATTTTCACCAGTATCTGCCCGTCTTGAAAGTTTCGAAATCAAAGAGAACCAGTTAGTATCCGCTGGAGACACCGTACTGGTCATGTCCCACGTATACCTTAGCAGGAAACGGGAACAAGCGCATCAGGAAAGAAATAGGTTCACGCAGCATATTGACGACTACTCGTATTTGCTTAGCACACCTGACCCAACCAAACTTCATGCAAATTCAATAGTCTCTCCAGAGGTAAGGCGTGTCTTTCTGATGTTTATGGAGGGGGCTCAACTTGTTAAAAAGGAAGTCAGAAATGCAAACCATAACTATAAGCGCCAAAAGCAATTGTTTGAGGAAAAAGTAATTGCAGAGAAAGAGTTTGAGAAAGACAAACTGATCCTTGACAAGGCCTTAAGTGAGCGAGAAATAGTCCGAACGCAACATCAAAATGAATGGCAAAATCAAAGACTGCAACTTGAACGCGAGCTATCCACAATTCTAACCGATATCGAAAGGTTAGCTCAAGAGATATCTCAATACTATATAATCTGCGGTACCGACGGAAATGTAAAAAACCTGACTGTTCTGGGGCAGCACCAGCACATTCAAGCTGGTCAAAAGCTACTTGACATTACACCTGCAACAGAATTATATGCTTCCTGCTATGTAACACCAAAAGATATCGGGCTCCTAAAAGAAGGGCAAGAAGTTAAGTTCTCAATAGACGCTTATGATTTTAATGACTGGGGATTCATTACCGGAAAGGTGGTTGAAATTTCGGCAAGTGCTTATTCAATCAATAGCAAAGCTGCTTTTCTTGTAAAGTGCTCACTAGACAAGGACGAAATTAGTCTTCCCAACGGCTTCACGACAGAACTAAAGAAAGGAATGACACTAACGGCTAATTTCTTTGTCGCCAAGCGAACAATCCTTCAACTTATTTTTGATCGAGTAGATGACTGGTACAATCCCAACAGGTTATGAGGCTCAGCAAATCAATACTGATCAAGCAACGAGACATGACCGATTGTGGTGCTGCTTGTCTTGCCTCAATATCAGCTTATTATAACCTAAAATTACCGGTTGCAAAGATTCGACAACTCGCAGGGACAGACAAAAAAGGTACCAATGCGCTCGGTCTGCTTGAAGCAGCTGAAAAACTAGGGTTCTTGGGAAATGGTTTAAAGGGCAAGATTGAAGCTCTACCTTCCGTTCCTTTTCCTTGTATCGCCCATGTAGTTATACAAAAGACCCTGCACCATTACGTGGTAATATATAAAATATCGAAAGATTCAGTCAAATACATGGATCCTGGCTCAGGAAGGATGGAAAAAAAGACACTTGCTGATTTTGATGACATTTGGTCTGGCGTTGTATTGACACTAGCCCCTGATCAACACTTTAAGACTGGAAACGAAAAAATTTCGCTACTAAGTCGTCTCCTTTTTCTCCTCAAACCACATACAAGCCTAATCCTTCAAGTGATTCTGGGGTCCTTGCTGTTCACTCTGATAGGATTGTCCACGGCTATATTTGTACAAAAAATCATTGACAGTGTCCTACCAAGTGGCAATAAAAACCTGCTAAACCTACTAGGATCGGGGATGCTGGTACTGATCGCATTTCAAGTCATCCTCAGTTCCCTAAAATCGACATTCGTATTGAAAATCGGACAGCAGCTAGACGCCAAACTGATTTTAGGATATTACAAGCATCTACTAAACCTACCTCAACACTTCTTTGACTCCATGCGGGTCGGAGAAATTACAAGCAGGATTAGCGATGCGGTCAAAATACGAGTATTTATCAACCAAACAGCGATTAACATATTCATTAATATCTGCGTGCTCTGCAGCTCATTTGCACTGATGTTTACCTACTATTGGAAGCTTGCAGTCATTATGCTCACGGTTATCCCATTGTATACATTGGTTTACTGGATTGCCAACCGACTTAATAGGAAGACCGAACGGAAAGTCATGGAAAATGCAGCCGATCTGCAGTCACAACTTGTAGAGTCGCTAAACGCTATCAAAACGATCAAGTCATTTGGCATGAAAGAATATGCCAACTTAAAGACTGAAACACGTTTTATAAACCTCCTGTCGAGTATCTATCAATCAGGGCTTAATGGAATCTTTTCTGGTAATAGCTCTCTGGCTATTTCAAGGGTTTTTACTACAATTCTACTTTGGGTGGGCGCAAGCTATGTAATGAGTCAACAAGTAACAGCGGGTGAGTTAATGTCCTTCTATGCAATCATTGGTTACTTCACTGGTCCGGTTACCGGACTCATCGAGGCGAATCTATCAATTCAAAATGCTCGTATTGCAGCGGATCGCCTTTTCGAAATTATGGACTTGAACCAGATAGATACCAGCAACCAATTCAATATCTCAAGAGAAGATGTAGGAGATATCGTATTTGACAAAGTCTGTTTTAGATATGGCACTCGAACTCAGGTATTTGAGAATTTGTCGATGAGCATTCCGCTTGGAAAAATCACGGCGATCATAGGTGAAAGTGGATCCGGTAAATCAACGGTTGGTGGTATTGTAAAAAGGCTCTACCCACTACAATCAGGTAAGGTAATGCTGGGCAAATACAACCTCAATGCCCTTCATCAGGATGCAATTGACCAACTGATTGGGATTGTACCTCAACAAATTGACCTATTTACCGGAACAATTATCGAAAATATCGCTCTTGGAGAACTACATCCTGACAGTCAACGAATCTACCAGCTTGCCGAGGAGCTACACATGATGGATTTTATCAATGAACTGCCCGGAGGTTTTGGTTGCTACCTCAGTGAAAATGGCATGAATCTTTCAGGAGGTCAGCGCCAGCGACTTGCAATTCTTAGAGCTATGTATCAAAATCCAGAAGTACTCATTTTCGACGAAGCAACTTCTGCCCTAGATGCATACTCAGAATCCTTCGTGCTCCGTATGATGAAAAGTCTTAAAGATCAAGGTAAAACCGTCATCTCAGTAACGCATCGCATCACCACCATAGCTTCGGCGGACAACATCATACTTCTGGCAAACGGGACGCTAGCGGCTCAAGGCACACACGAAGACCTCCTCAACAGCTCGGCGGCATACCAATCACTTTGGAGCCAACAGCAAAATTTCGTTTCATTGAACTAAAATCATTCGCTAAATGAATTTCATCCATCAAATCGAACGACTACAAAGACTCAACCAGCTGATCAAAGCTGCCAACACAGGCACACCAGACGAATTTGCCATTCAAATGCATATCAGCAGGCGACAGCTATACAATTACATCGAAGAACTCAAGAATATGGGTCTGGCCATCAAATATTGCAAACGTCAAAAGACTTTTTATTATGCTGATGATTGCGAATTAGCACTTGATTTTTCATTTAGAGTGCTAAGACCCGAGCAAAAATTTCAAATTTCAGGAGGAATGTCAAGATTTTTTATTGCATGCAATGATATTGCACGATGCGTATAGATCTTTATTTTATCATCAGACCAGTCTGTTGATGGGTGACACAACAGCCTGGTAAGTGTTGATTCAATTAAGTATTAATTCAATGGAAAAATTAGAAAAAAATCAACTAGAGAGGATCAATGGTGGCATATTCGGTTGGGATGATGTGCTTGTCGGGCTAGCCATTACTGCTGGCGCTCAAATAATTGCCGATTGGGATAATTTCAAGGCTGGGCTAGCTGGAAAGCCACCTGTCAATTAAAAGATTCAAATTATGAGAAAAGTTAATTATCAAGAATTAAATGAAATCCAAGGAGGTGGATTTGCCTACGACGTTGGGTTTGCTATTCGACTACTTGTCATCGGAGCAACGCCGAGTGGTGCTTGTGCTGTTTCTTACGAAATAGGAAGATATATGTTCTATAACCAATAAGTTAGACCCCATCATATGATGGGGTCTTCAATAATTCTAAGATATGAAAAAGAAAAATCTAAAAATTCGTCTAATCCTGATTGTAGTTTCATTTGTAATTGGTTCACTGATTTTCAGTAGTTGGGATGATTTCAAAGCTGGTTTATTGGGTAATCCTCCTACAGCAAATGCACATGACAAATGAAAACGGGCAGCAGACTTTATGGAGCTATTACTTTGATCAATTCAAAAAGGATTGTGCTGTAATCTGGCCTTGCTCACTAAACGCTCCCAAACCGGAATGATGATTCGAGAAGAAATCAAACAATCGCAACCCTGCCGATAATATGCATGCATCAAATACGGCCTTAGCTAGTGGCAGATTAGAAAATCAGATACATTATTTACAATCTTGAATCCCCTGCCTGAAAGTCGATACTTCGGATTGAGTTTGGATTCAGTATACCGTCAATCTGATTTTTCTGGTACTATTCACTACCGGTCCCAAATCGGAATGTCGATGCGCGAAAACAGCAAACCCGAAATCAAACAATCGCAACCCTGCCGATAGTATCAATGCAGCAATTCGGCCTTGGCTAGTGGCAGATCAGAAAATCAGTCACAGTATTTACAATCTTGAATCCACTGTCTGAAAGCCGATACTTCGGCTTGAGTTTGGATTCAGTAAACCATCAAACTGATTTTCCTGACACTAGATACAGCCTTGATTTTTTGGCAACTTTTTCATCAAGGAAAAAGTGGTAGAGTATCACTAGACCAAACCGATGATTCCGGTACTCTTCACTACCGGTCCCAAATCGGGATGTCGATGCGCGAAAACAGCAAACCCAAAATCAAACAATCGCAACCCTGCCGAAAATATCCATGCATCAAATACGGCCTTAGCTAGTGGCAGATTAGAAAATCAGTTACAGTATTTACAATCTTGAATCCACTGTCTGAAAGGCGACTCATCGGCTTGAGTTTGGATTCAGTCAACCATCAAACTGATTTTCCTGACACTAGATACAGCCTTGATTTTTTGGCAACTTTTGCATCAAGGAAAAAGTGGTAGAGTATCACTAGACCAAATCGATGATTCCGGTACTCTTCACTGAACGCTCCCAAATCGGAATGTCGATGCGCGAAAACAGCAAACCCGAAATCAAACAATCGCAACCCTGCCGATAGTATCGATGCAGCAATTCGGCCTTGGCTAGTGGCAGATCAGAAAATCAGTTACAGTATTTACAATCTTGAATCCCCTGTCTGAAAGCCGATACTTCGGCTTGAGTTTGGATTCAGTAGACCATCAAACTGATTTTCCTGACACTAGATACAGCCTTGATTTTTTGGCCATTTTTTCATCAAGGAAAAAGTGGTAGAGTATCACTAGACCAAACCGAAGGTCCCCGTGCTCTTCACTACCGGTCCCAAACCGGAATGACCATTCAGTGAGAGAAAAAAAGTGAGCTCAGCTCGTTAGGTCTGGTTTTTTGAGGGAGTATTCATCAAAAGCATCGAGATAATTTGGGTTAAAACTCGAAAATGTTTAATTTCACACACCGGTCATGCTCCAATTGATATAGTAGCAAATAGACTAACCTTGGATTATGAATTCTAACAATTACAATAAGTCAGTGACTCGCTCAAAGAAGAATAACAATAGAATATTCCTTGTAGTTATTGGCTTCGTATTTGGCCTGTTCCTTGGCAGGAGCGTGCTTCATTTAACATTAGGTCTCTTCAATCCTTTTGTAGATAATTAAGAGAAAATCTCCATTTTTTGAACACTTCTGTGCAAAGAAAAAAGTGATATAGTATCACTAGACCAAACCGAAGGTTCCGGTAACCAAGAAAGAGCAGAGGTATACAGATCTGATATGAATCTTTGTCATGCCGCTAATTAGCACTTCAATACGCACAGAATTATCCAAGCCTACGAGGTTAGATCTCATATTACACTCGTAAATTCACTTCCCTGAGTTCGCAAAATCGGAATATCGATTCATTGGCAATTCCCTATCAAAAACCTAAGAAAAAGAGAAAGCAGAACTCTGCCGAGTTCATAAAAAAAGCCCTCCTTACAGGAGGGCTTTACTAAAAATATTCTTGACAAAAACCTTAATACTTCATCGTAAGCCACTTGGCCAATGTCTTGTACGTCACTTTAGATCCGCTTGTAAGAATACCGATTCGATAGATCCTTCCAGCAATCCATAATGTGCCTAGAAACCCACCTATCAGTAACATCACAGAGAGAAAGATCTGCCAACCCGGCACACCAAATGGAATCCGAGCCATCATCAATATGGGTGACGTAAATGGTATCAACGTCAAGGTAATCGAGGTAGCACTATCAGGATTGGCCAATACCACACTCATTAAAACGATACTAGCAATGATCGGTAACGTAATGGGCAACATAAACTGCTGCGCTTCTTGAATGGTATCAACTGCACTGCCAACGGCTGCAAACAATCCGCCGTACAATAGAAATCCACCTAAGAAGTAAATAATGAACATTGTCAGTATCTGCGCAATCGGAAGACTGTACACCACATCCAACATATTCTTGACCATTTCAGGCGCTTCATTTTGCACAACAGTGACCGCCTCATTAATTGCTTGCTGATCCTCTGATGCTGGCGTATAGCCAAAGAAAACTGAAGAACCTACTGTAAACACCACCATTAGAGTAATCCAGATGGCAAATTGTGTCAATGCAACGGCACCCACACCTAGCACTTTCCCCATCATCAAGTGAAAAGGTCTCACAGAAGAAACAATCACTTCGATGATCTTATTCGTCTTTTCGTTATTAACACTTTGAAGAATGAACCCACCGTAGATGAAGACAAACATATACATCAAGAATGCCATCACGTAACCCAATCCCGACGCGATTGCTGAACTTGACTTCTTGGACTCTCCTGATTCGGACACATTAAAAGTAGCGATGTCAAAGGATGTCCGCAGCTGGTCCACCAACTCTCTGTCCAAATTGAGCTCTGTCATCTTCATGTCCCTAATCTTATCTCTAATGGGGTCTTTAAACTTGCCCAAGAAATTGAACCCTGGACTAGTCTTCGAATAGAATGATATCCCTTGTGGGTCACTCAACTCCATAGCAGGAATATGTAAGACGCCGTAGATGTCTTTGTCTTCTCCTGTCAACTTCGCCCTAGTTTCTTCCAGATTGTCCTGAGACATCTGAATTGTATAATCGTCGATGGTAAATCCATCAGAAAACCAGCCTGTCTCATCTACTACATAGACAACTCGATCTTCATCCTGATCCATTTTAGTCAAGAAAACTGATACTCCGATAATCAACGGAAAGATCAGAGGTGTCAATAGCGTAGCAATTAAGAATGACTTCTTTTTGACTCTTTCTAAGTACTCTCTTTCAAGTATTAACCAAACATTATTCATGGTTTCCTCCTTCTACTTTGGCAATAAAAATATCGTTCATACTGGGTATTATCTCACTAAAATGATGCACTTGGGTTTTCCCAATTAACAATTGTAGCAGATCATTTGGCTGCTGCCCTCCTACTAACCTGAGTTTAGATCGAAAACCTCCTTCAAGATTCTGTTTCGTCTCTATTAATTCAATCTCTCCAGGCAGGCTAGAGATCTCCTTGTCATGACCCACTTCATAGGTACTGGTACGAAATGAATTCCTAATGTCATTTTTGGAGCCATCCAATATTTTCTTCGTCTGATTGATCATGGCAATATGATCGCACATTTCTTCCACCGACTCCATGCGGTGCGTAGAAAATATGACGGTCTTACCTTGATCTCGTAACTCAAGAATATTGTCCTTAATCAAGTTAGCATTGACTGGGTCAAAACCTGAAAACGGTTCATCAAGAATCAACAAATCGGGATCATGCATCACAGTCGCAACAAACTGCACCTTCTGACTCATCCCTTTGGACAAATCCTCCATTTTCCTATCGTACCAAGTATCAGCTCCCAACTTCTCAAACCAGTACTTGATTTTCTTTTTGGCATCTGTCTTAGACAACCCTTTCAGGCCTGCTAGAAAAAGTAATTGCTCACCGACTTTCATCTTTTTATAAAGACCCCTTTCTTCAGGCAAATACCCGATCCTTCGCACATCTGCTTGAGTGATGGGTTTTCCCTTGAGGAATATTTCCCCCTGGTCTTTTGAAATGATTTGAGTGATGATTCTAATCATCGTGGTTTTTCCTGCCCCGTTGGG
>JBLHTU010000157.1:0-8270 GCA_047627515.1 Cyclobacteriaceae bacterium
AAGAAACACTGTGCAATCTGATTTCGATGAATATTATAGGATGTATGGCGCTTTTCAACAGTGCCGTCTGACGAAGTTTTATCAGATCCCGACGCTTAGGCTCATAACCTGCTATCTACAAATCAGCCAATATATTTTGGCCTGCATGCAACCTGTAAGCATACAATACCATCTTATGGACAGTTATGAAAAATAGACAGCTTCTAACATGTATCATTCTTCTGGCTTCGATTTCCTGGCTCCTTGAGCTGGAAAAAAGAACGCTGAATGTGAAAGACAAGGTCATTGAACTAACTGGTTTCCATAAAAATCATCTTTTACATGAAGACCAACCCGGCCAACCAGCTGTTTATCAGGCAATTTTACACCTTCAAAATCCCCATTGATCACATTTATTATCTAAATATCTTCCTTAATGCACTAATCAAGATAGAGGGTAGTTCTAGATTTACAAGTCTGAATTAACTTTGAATAACATTATCCTGAAAAAAAGGATTAGTTCACTATGGAAATCAACAACGAAGCTTACTTAAATTTTCTTGGAACATGGGCCAACGTAATGTGGATCTTGTTCTTTGTTGCATTAGCAACAAGTATAGCAATCTTTCTGCTGTATAAGATCAAGTACTGGTCAACAAAAGACCTTAAACAAAAATTTGACCTCGCGTCCCAATCTGAAATAGGTATGCTGCAAACATCGCAGTATATACTAGCAGCAGCATTTTTCTTCATTATCAATACCCAGAAAAATGATACAGTGGCGATAAGTGGGATATGGTTTGGAATCAGAATATTCTTAGGACTAGCCATTGGATTACTACATGGCTATATCATGTACTTAGTATTTAAATATTGGTACCCAAGACCTCTGAGCAAAAAGCTAGAAAAACTTAGGTATTCGCCTCGGATCAACTCAAAGACAGGTAATAAAATGAAACTGCTGAGTGAAGCCGAAGAAGATGCCTATCTGGATGAAGGTATGCAAGCGGAAGAAAACGTGTTTTCGGTGGACTATGACGTATGGATCGACCCCCAAACAGGAGAAACCAAAATAGAAAAATATCAGGGTCATTTGACTGCTCATGAATGCGACAGATGTGGATTTCAAACCCTGCGGCTTGCAAAAGAGGAGGTCATCCAAGAAGCGACAGAGTTTTATGATGGAGAGCTGAAACAAGAATATAACTGTAGTTACTGTGGTAGGATCAAACGCAAAACAGTAAAGCTTTCTAAGAAAATGGACAATGATTTCTCCAATCGTGAGATGATCGATGATCCTCTGACGCATGACAAAAGGATTGCTATGATCAAACTAGATTTTCACACAAAAGATGGTGAAACAAAGAATTTCGAATTTCAGAGTATTTCGCAAGTTCAGCACTTTCTCGAAGAGTTTACCTTTGAGAAACTCAAAGAATAAAGTTTGCGGCTGATTAGAAAGTATATTGGGCTGGCTGTTGGGCCGGCCTTATTTTTTACTGTTCTTCTCGGCGAACCGTTTGATGGATTGTCCCAGGCTGCCAACGCTACATTGGCATGCTCTATTTGGATAGCTTCTTGGTGGGTGGTTGAAATCATACCTATCGCAGCAACGTCCCTCCTCCCAATTGTTCTCTTCCCGATCACAGGCGCAGCAAGTATTTCACAAACTACAGCTGCATATGGAGATAAGATGCTTTTCTTGTTCATCGGAGGTTTTATCATTGCCATTGCGATGGAAAAATGGAATCTGCACAAAAGAATAGCTCTAAACATCATTCAGGCTGTAGGGACTAGTCCCTCCAGTATTCTATTGGGATTTATGATCGCAACAGGGGCACTCTCTATGTGGATCTCCAATACTGCCACAACACTTATGATGGTGACCATAGGGTCAGCAATCATCTCACAAACGGCGCAGCAGCAAACAGGTGATTTTAGTGCGTTTTACAAAGCTTTGCTCCTAGGCATTGCATACTCGGCATCTATTGGAGGTGTTGCCACCCTAGTGGGCACACCTACGAACCCTATTTTTGTAGCAATCGCTAGCGAAATGTATGGACAAGAGGTAGCATTTATCGATTGGTTCCTCTTTGGTTTCCCGTTTGCTGTAGTCGTCACTCTTTTCACTTGGTACTACTTGGCTTTCATCGTCTTCCGGTTAAACAAGCAAACTGCTCGCCTAGATAGCACCATCATTTCAGAAGAACTAAAAAAGCTCAGCCATATTTCTTACGAAGAAAAAGTAGTGGCTTGGGTCTTTGGCCTCACGGCATTTGCATGGATTACTAGGACATTCATATGGTCGTCCCTGATACCCGGCATCAATGATACATCGATCGCCATGGTTGCGGCAGTCTTATTATTTATAATTCCATCCAAAAAAGAAAACCGTATTGGCATCATCACGTGGGAAGAGGCAGTTAAACTGCCTTGGGGTGTGATTATTTTATTTGGTGGTGGGTTGGCGATAGCAGCGGCATTCAAATCTTCTGGACTAGCTGAGTGGACAGGTCAACAGCTGACTTTGCTTTCAGATCTCCATGTTTTCTTTTTGATCGTAATGATCGCAGTGATCGTAAATTTTTTGACGGAAGTCACCTCGAACGTAGCAACGGCCTCTATTATGTTACCCATACTTGCTACCTTATCGGAGGTTCTTGGTATTCACCCTTTTCTACTAATGATCCCTGCAACTATGGCCGCTTCGTGCGCATTTATGTTACCCGTCGCAACGGCTCCTAATGCGATCGTATTTGCATCTGGACAACTAACCGTCCGCGACATGGCAAAAGCCGGATTTGCCTTGAACCTTATTTCCAGTATCCTGATCTCCTTGGTAAGCTATTATGTCTTAGATCTAGTCTTTGGATTTTGATTTGCGATTAGCAATGTACACGCCTGCTACAATGAATACCATTCCTAATATGTGCATCAAGGCCAAAAATTCCCCATCCAGTATCCCCCAGACGACAGCAACAATCGGTATAAAATAGGTGACAGAAGAGGTAAATACTGGATCTGTCAGCCGCACAATATTATTAAAAATGATCATGGCAATCGCAGTCCCCAATACTCCTAATAATACAATGTACCCGGCCGAATAATAGAATGCTTCACTTCCAGCTGACAAATTGCTTACAAAAGGTGTGAAACCAAATAGATAGATCGCCGCAAGTGGTCCTACAATTAGCAATGAAATACTAGTGATTGTCAGTGCCGTTAAATCCTGCAAGTGATATTTAATGATATTTAAGTTAAGCGCATAAAATACTGTAGCCAATACAATAAAAAGAATGTAGAAGTTAAATGTCAGGCCTCCCTGATTACCCGTTGTAATTAGGATCGCAGTCCCTATAAACCCAATAGCAATACCTAAGAGTACTCGACGAGAATACCGTTGCTGATAAACTAGGTAGCCAACAATAATAGTGAAAATCGGCGTGACCGCGTTCATGACACCCGTGATAGAACTGGGCACCCTTGTCTGAGCAATGGCGAAAAGGAAGGCCGGTAGCAAACTGCCGAAAAAGCCTACGGAAATCAAGTATCTAACTGAAGAGGCTGGCACCCTTCTCAAACGCTGAAGTGCAATTGGCATCAGGAAAACAGAGGCCGCCAAGATTCTAAGTGCTCCTACTTCACCCGGAGACATTGCCACTAAGCCTCTTTTAATCAGTATGAAAGAGCTACCCCATATCAGTGATAATAGGATGAGCAGTAGCCATGCTAAGAGTAAAGGTCTGTCTTTCACTTGCTGATAGTCATGCAGGTATAGATGAACTGAATTGTTCTAAGATCTGGTCTAATGTGTCATAAACAACCTGCGCATCGTCGTTTTCAACCAGCTTGGTACGGAATGGTTTGAAATTCTGAATACCTCGGAAGTAATTCGTGTAGTGCCTCCTCATTTCAAATATTCCTTGCTTTTCACCTTTCCACTGGATCGAAAAATTGAGGTGCTCTTTGGTTACCCTGACGCGCTCTTCTAGCGAAGGGGGGGGGAGGTGCTCACCAGTAGCCATGAAATGCTTTATTTCATTGAAAATCCATGGGTAGCCAATCGAAGCCCGACCAATCATAATACCATCCACCCCGTACGTATTCTTATACTCAACTGCCTTTTCTGGAGAATCAATATCTCCATTTCCAAAAATTGGAATATGTATATCAGGATGATTTTTTACTTCTGCGATGTGACTCCAATCAGCAGATCCCTTGTACATCTGTTTTCGCGTTCGCCCATGGATGGACAAAGCCTGTATACCAACATCCTGCAGTCTTTTAGCAACTTCTACAATCTTGATTGTATTTTCATCCCAGCCCAGCCTGGTCTTCACAGTGACCGGTTTACTTACCCGCTTGACGATCTCTTCTGTCATCGACTGCATCTTTGGCAAATCCAATAAAATGCCTGCGCCAGCTCCTTTGCAAGCTACTTTCTTGACTGGGCACCCATAATTTATATCAATTATCTCAGGGTTAGCTGCCTCAGCAATGGCTGCCGCCTCTCGCATAGATTCAATCTTATCACCGAAGATCTGAATACCAATAGGTCTTTCATAATCGTAGATGTCAAGTTTTTGCACACTTTTGGCTGCGTCACGGATCAAGCCTTCCGCTGAAATAAATTCAGTATACATTAGGTCAGCACCGTGCTGCTTACACAATGCACGAAATGGTGGATCACTTACGTCCTCCATGGGTGCCAGTAGCAGTGGAAAATCACCGACCTCAATATTTCCTATCTTAACCAAATTTGAAAGTCTTATTTTTGAGCGCAAAACTAGCCAAAAAATATGCAAAACATCCTTCGAAATACCCCGGCGCATGGCTCTTCCCCTTGGTTGACGCTTATTATCACTATTGGATATGTTTTTGCCGGGTTATTTGCTTTTCAATTTGTCGGTCTTGCATTTGCATTACCGTTCTACAATTTCGATTGGCAGCTGACGCTTCAAAACGTAGCAACCAATCCCTTGGGAGATACAGGAAATAGGGTTCCATTGCTCATTTTACAGGGTGTAGTTGCCGGTGGTACCTTCGTAGGCGTACCCTGGTTAGTGATCAGAAGACATTTAAAATTAGAGGTCAAAGAATTCTTCACTTTTGATAAAAACTACGAACCGCTTCTTCTGGTTTTTGCCATCGTTTTTACTTTTATGGGAGTCAACAGCTTATTCATTGACTGGAACATGAATATTCAACTTCCTGAATCGATGAGAGCGATGGAAGTGCTGATGCAGGACATGGAAGAGCAACTGAAACTTCTGACGGAGCACTTGATTGTATTTGATAGTTTCGGTCACTTTTTACTAGGGCTTGCGGTTATCGCTGTACTGCCTGGGATTGGCGAAGAGTTACTATTCAGAGGATTATTCCAAAATATTTTCCACAAGGCATTTGGCAATCCACATGTAGCTATTTGGCTAGCGGCTATCATCTTTGGCGTTTTTCATTTCCAGTTTTATGGCTTAGTCCCTCGGATATTGCTTGGCGCATTGTTTGGCTATTTATATTACTACTCAGGACATTTAGGGTATGCGATGTTTGCTCACTTTGTAAATAATGGCTCTATGATCCTGGTGGCTTACCTGAGTCAATTGGGGATCATCAACTTTGACATGACTACGATGGATCAATCTCCAGAAATTTGGGCTGTTGGGCTATTCGCAGTTTTGACAACTCTATTATTTGTTAGATTCTACCGATATTTCAAAAACCAAAAAAATGGGCTGGCAGAAAATATTTGAAAGTACGGTTCAAATCCGCACTGAAATTGTAAAAGGCGTGCTCGGAGAGCATGATATTCAGGCCGTCATTGTTCCGAAAAAAGACAGCTCCTACCAATTAGGTCTTGTGGAGGTGCATGTCCGTGAAGAAGACGTGCTAAATGCGATAAAAATAATCGAGGAGGTGATCAAATTTGAGTAGATTTTCGGAATTGTACCGGCGTATCATTTCAGCGATGATAGGTGCTTCAGTTATCGTGTCTTCGCTGATATATGGGGAATGGACCTATTTTGTGGTGTTCTTTGCAATCTGCATCATGGCGCAATGGGAGTTTTATCGTTTAGTACGCGCCCAAGAATATCTACCAATCAGACTACTGGGTGTTTTTGTTGGGAGTTTACTGTTTGTCTTATCTTTTCTAGTTGAGCAAGGCACACTTGACAGCAAATATTACATGGCAATATTTCCGCTTGCCTCTATGATTTTTCTCGTTAAGCTCTACAAGAAAAATGATAAGAACCCTTTTGTCAACATCGCTTTTTTTTACTTAGGTATCGTCTACGTGGCTCTGCCATTTACACTGATTAACATTATCGTTTTCTTTCATGGCACCTACGGATATCAGATCATCTTTGGGTTATTGGTCCTGATCTGGGCTAGTGACACAGGTGCCTATTTTACAGGAAGCGCCTTTGGAAAGACTAAGCTATTTGAAAGGATTTCTCCCAAGAAATCTTGGGAAGGCAGCATTGGTGGTGCAGTGGTTGCGCTCACTTTTTCCATCATACTTTCACGCTATTATACCGACCTCAATACACTGGAATGGATCATTGTTGGTGGTATTGTGGTGGTTACAGGTACATATGGAGACTTAGTAGAATCTCTCTTTAAGCGCTCCATGTCGATCAAAGATTCAGGAAATATTATACCTGGTCACGGTGGTTTTCTTGATCGGTTCGATAGTTTGATTTTGTCCGTACCGTTTGTGGTGGTATTTCTTATCCTTTTCTGATTTTGGATCAGTTATTCACGTTAGATTTGCTGTAATTTAAAAGCAACGAAACCCCGTACCGAAGCCCATGGCGTACATTGAACCCGCCCCAATAGAGGATAAGGATAATCCTTTTGAGTCAATGATGTCAAGATTTAGGATCGCAGCTGAGCACCTCGGCTTGGATGATCAAATCTATGATGTCCTAAAATCCCCAGTCAAGCAAACCATCGTATCATTACCCGTCACCATGGACGATGGATCTATCAAAGTTTTTGAAGGTTATCGAGTGATCCATTCCAATATCTTAGGCCCATCCAAAGGTGGTGTGAGATATGATATGGAAGTCAGCTTGGACGAAGTCAAGGCGCTTGCAGCTTGGATGACGTGGAAATGCGCCGTAGTAGATATCCCCTATGGAGGTGCCAAAGGCGGAATCAAATGTAATCCCCGCGAAATGAGTGTAGGTGAGATCGAACGACTCACACGAGCTTACACTCAGTCGATGTATGAAATTTTTGGTCCGGATAGAGATATTCCAGCTCCGGATATGGGCACAGGTCCTCGCGAAATGGCTTGGATAATGGATCAGTACTCAAGAGCACAAGGCATGACAGTACAAGCTGTCGTAACAGGAAAACCCCTTGTACTAGGTGGTTCTTTAGGGCGAACTGAGGCAACAGGCCGTGGTGTGATGATATCAGCTCTGGCCGCTATGGAGAAATTAAAGCTCAACCCTTTCAA
Organism: Cyclobacteriaceae bacterium; assembly: GCA_047627515.1. GTDB lineage: Bacteria > Bacteroidota > Bacteroidia > Cytophagales > Cyclobacteriaceae > JAYPLE01. The sequence goes on from JBLHTU010000157.1 coordinate 7,448, forward strand.
ATCAACTTGCGCGGTGCAAGGATTTGGCAATGTTGGTTCATGGGCTGCCTCGTTGTTAGACGAACGCGGTGTCACTATTGCCGCTATTAGCGATCTATCAGGAGCTTACTTCAATCAAGAAGGAATCAATATCAAGAAAGCAATTGAGTACAGAGATGCGAACAAAGGTTCACTGGCTGGGTTTGAAGGTGCTGAACCTATCAAGCCAGACGAGTTACTCACTTTAGATGTTGATGTCTTGGTCCCAGCAGCAATCGAGGATGTGATCAACATGGGTAATGTCAATCAGATCAAAGCAAAGCTTATTGTCGAAGGGGCAAATGGACCAACTGCGGCTAAGGCCGATAAAATCATCAATGAAAAAGGGATCATGGCTGTGCCTGATATCTTGGCCAATGCTGGTGGTGTGACTGTTTCATATTTCGAATGGGTACAAAATAGACTTGGATACAAATGGACAGCGGAGAGAGTCAACAGGCGATCTGACCGTATCATGAAAGATGCATTCAACAAAGTGTATGCAACTGCTCAAGAATATAAAGTATCACTCAGAATAGCAGCGTATATAGTAGCCATTGATAAAGTGGCAAAAACCTATAAGTTTAGAGGAGGATTTTAACATGACAATTCATAAGGAGGGGTATGGCATTATTCCCATTTCAGCAGTGCTTATTTGTGCCTTTTACCTGATCTTAACATACTTTTTTCCTCATGAAATAGTACGGTGGATCATTGGACTGACAGGCCTCACATTTTGGGGATTCGTCGTTTCGTTCTTTAGGATTCCAAAATTCACCCCTCCTACTGGAGAAAATTTAGTGGT
>JBLHTU010000158.1:0-8261 GCA_047627515.1 Cyclobacteriaceae bacterium
CGGAAGCATCGATCGGTGTGGCAAGGCAAGATATTGATCGACCTCTCACCATGGAAGGCGAGCGAGATGCGCGACATATGGGGAGATGGCTAAACCTGCAATCACCAGTTCCAGAAAAACTATACGTCAGCGCTGCTTATAGGACAAAGCAAACAGCCGAAGTCGTAATGGAGGAGTTACACCAGCAACACACATCAGTAATTTTACCTGAATTGTACGAGGCCTCAGTGAGGACTTTATTGAGCATGGTGACCGCGTTTGAAGATAATCGATCTTGCCTGATGATTATTGCGCATAATCCTGCCATCACCTATCTAGCTGATTTTCTAACACTTGAACCAATTGCAGGTATGCAGCCAGGAGCAATCATAGGTTTGTCATTCGAAGTAGATACCTGGGCCGAAGTATCTCAAGGATCAGGTGAAATTCTTTTCAGCAGAAGCCCTGAACCTCATGGGTAAAACATATAATCCGAGTGATGTCGGTATGATGGGGTCCATTTTTGGATATCCTTACCTTGAAGATGAGTCTGAATTGATCATAATACCTGTGCCATGGGATGTGACTGTTTCTTACAGAAGTGGCGCGGCTAAAGGTCCGCAGGCAATCCTTGACGCATCTCCTCAGCTGGATCTATCCTTGTTTCAAATAGTGAAGCCATGGAACTATTCGGCTTGCATGCAAGCGCCAGTAGCATGGATTAGGACGAATGCCGAAAAGCATCGAGCGCAGGCAGCTAAAGTGATCGCTAGTTTAGAAAATGGCGAAAAGCCTGAAGATGTAATTCTCCAAGAAGTCAATGTCGCCTGTCAGTTGATGATAGATCATGTCAAAGCACAGTCAAAGCAAGTGCTGGAGTCTGGTAAAATTGCGGCAGTCTTGGGTGGGGATCACAGCACACCACTAGGGTTGATAGCTGCATTATCTGAGCGAATGCAGTTCGCGATATTGCAGATCGACGCGCACATGGATTTGAGAGAGGCTTACGAAGGCTTTACTTATTCGCACGCATCTATCATGTATAATGCGCTCAAGATGGAAGGGGTACAGTCGTTGGTGCAAGTAGGTATTCGAGATTTTTGCCAGGAAGAACTGGACTATATTGCCCAGACTAATCAGGTGATTCATACATTCTATGATGATGAAATAAAAACAGGGTTGCTGCGCGGTCAAAGCTGGTTAGAATGGACAGAAAAAATAATTAATAAATTACCTGAGAACGTTTACATCAGCTTTGATATTGACGGGTTAGCTCCTAGCCTTTGTCCCAATACAGGTACTCCTGTACCAGGGGGGCTGTCTTTTGAGCAGGTTACCTTTCTTCTCATGCAAATTGTCAAATCGGGGAAAAAAATCATTGGTTTTGATCTGAGTGAAGTGGCGCCAGGCCACAATGAATGGGATGCTAATGTCGGAGCACGCATCCTATACAGATTGATCACCATGACAGGAATCTCACAAGGTAAGATTAGCTTGCTAGCATGAATATTCTTATTGCACCTAATGCGCTTAAAAATGCCTTGAATGCTCAAGAAGTAGGTAAAGCAATCGCTTTGGGCTTCAATGAGAGTAAGTACAAGGGTGAAGTATTTGTCTTGCCGATTGCTGATGGCGGTGACGGTTCGTTAGATATTCTGGCCTATTATCATAAAGCTGAAATAAGAGAAGTAGAAGTTTCTGACCCACTTGGAAGAAATGTGAAGGCTCGATATGCGATCAATCCAAGAGAACGACTTGGAATTGTGGAATTGGCCGAGGCCAGTGGTATCCGTTGGCTGGTGGAAGATGAGCTCAACCCGTGGATTGCAAATACGAGAGGCACCGGAATGGTCATCAAAGAACTCTTACAAGAAGGGTGTAATCACATAATCTTAAGCGTGGGGGGGAGTGCGTCTCTTGATGGAGGGCTGGGGATCTTAGAAGCTTTAGGCGTGAAGTTTATAGCTGACAATGAGCCCTTTCTTCCGACAGGCCCCTGTGATTTCTTTAAGATATCAAGCATTGATTCGAAAGCCGCAAAAGCTAAATATGGTCATGTGAAATTCAGTGTGCTGTGTGATGTAGAAAATGAGCTGCTAGGAGAGTTTGGAGCAGTACGCGTGTTCGGACCGCAAAAAGGAGTGCAGTTGGACGAAATCGAGGACCTGGAAGAAAGCATGGAACATTGGGTCAGTTTACTCGAGCAGCAAACCGACCAAAGAATCAAATATATGAAGTCTGGAGGAGCAAGTGGCGGCGTGCCTGCGGGATTAGCTTCAGTTTTCAAAGTGGAGATTATGCAGGGCGCCAACGAAATACTGAGGATGGCCAATTTTACGGAGTTTCTAGCTAAATCTGATCTAGTCATTACGACTGAAGGTCAAATTGATATGCAGACTGGATTTGGTAAAGGACCAGGTTTAGTCGCAAAGTATGCCAAAGACCAAGGAAAGAAAGTTATTGGCCTTTGCGGTCAAGTGAGTGATGATTACGACCCGCAGAAAAGTCATTTCGATGCTGTTTTTTCTATCAATTCAAAGTTATACCCGCTCAATGTTGCGATTTCTCGATCACGGTCGAATCTTCGCTTTATGGGGCTTCAGATCGGTAACCTATTCGCTGAGTAGCTCATCCAAAAAGCTATTAAAAGAGTCCGTATCATATTTAGCAAGGCCTTTTCGAGTCATAGCAATTTCACCTCCTTTGGAAAGCACATAGGATGTTGGAATGGATTGCGACCTGAAAACTTCAGGTAAGCGAGTGGTTAACTGATACACAGGAAAATCAAACCCTTTCTTCTCTAGGAAGCGTTTTGCTTTGTCAAAATCATCGTCCATCGAGATCATTAGAAAAACTACCTCATCATTTCGGCGCTGATAGAGCGAGTTGATATCGGGCATTTCAGCAATGCATGGTGGACACCATGTTGCCCATAAGTTGATAAAAACCACTTTCCCAGTTAGATCTGCTGCATTGAGTGACGCACCTTGATGATCTTCCAACTCGAAAATGTAATCGGCAGTTTTGGTACGGTCCTGATCTAGACTGGGCGTGAATAAACCAGTAGCAATCACCCCTCGTTGTATGAAACCTAGCACTTCAGTATGGTAGCCGGAAAAGTACAAACCAGCAGCTACAGAAACGATGACGGACCACTCAATTAATTCACGTTTAAATTTTTTCTGCATGGTTAAGTTTTTGAGAGTTAGTCAGTTGGACTGATTAATAAATCTTAGACATAAAGTCAGTGTAAATAATTCAATCAAGTGTCTATTTTTGGCGCCCGGATCAAAAAGATTAAACTATCGTGTATACGTCAAAAATTGCTTCTGAACTAAATCTGCAGGTGCAGCAAGTAGCAGCTACTATCAAATTACTGGAAGAAGGAGGGACTGTACCTTTTATATCTAGATATCGTAAAGAGATGACTGGTAGCATGGACGAAGTGCAGATCGCTCAAGTCAGAGATCGCCTCATTCAATTGAAGGAGCTTGATCAAAGAAGAGAAATCATACTGAAGACCATTGAGGAGCAAGGAAACCTATCCGCTGAATTGAAGAAAAAGATACTGGCAGCCGAGACTCTGCCGATCCTTGAAGACTTGTACTTGCCATACAAACCTAAAAGAAAAACGAAAGCCACAGTGGCAAGAGAGAAGGGCTTAGAGCCTTTGGCAGAGTTGATCTGGAAGCAATCATCCGTCGATGTGGAAACCAAAGCCGAAAAATTCATTGATCTAGCAAAAGGAGTGGAAGATGTAGCTGCTGCCTTGCAGGGCGCAAGAGACATCGTCGCAGAGAAAATAAATGAGGATGCCGAGGTCAGAGCTGCGCTAAGAAGAATATTCATCAGGGATTCAGTGATCACATCTAAATTGATCAAGTCAAAGGAAAAAGAAGCTGAGAAGTACAAAGACTACTTTGATTGGTCTGAACCACTCAGTAAGATCCCTTCTCACAGGTTATTAGCTATTCGTCGAGGCGAAAAGGAGATGATGCTATCCGTAGATATTGCCCCAGAGGAAGGTGGATCTATCCAGTCGATTGAAAAAATAGTAGTGACAGCGAATAATTCAGCTTCGGAACAAGTCAAGGTAGCCTCAAAAGATGCTTACAAGCGCTTACTAAAACCAAGTCTCGAAACAGAGATGCGTGTGATGACTAAGCAAAAAGCAGATCAGGAAGCAATTGCTGTTTTTGCGGAAAATCTCAAACAATTACTGTTGGCAGCACCTCTAGGACAAAAATCGGTAATGGCCCTCGATCCAGGTTTTCGGACCGGTTGCAAGGTTGTTTGTTTAGATAAACAAGGTAAACTGCTGCATCACACTGTGATCTATCCAAATGAGCCTCAGAAGCAAAGAGTGGTTTCAGAAGCCACCATAAGACAGCTGTGCCAGAAGCATAGTATCGAGGCGATCGTGATAGGAAATGGGACGGGGGGAAGAGAAACAGAATCCTTTACGAAGTCTTTTTCAATACCTGGAAATCCGCTGATTACTATGGTCAATGAGAGTGGTGCCTCTATCTACTCGGCGAGTAGTGTAGCCAGGGAGGAATTCCCTGATCACGATGTAACCGTTAGAGGTGCCGTATCGATCGGTAGACGGATCATGGATCCTTTGGCTGAATTGGTGAAAATAGATCCCAAATCCATTGGTGTGGGTCAATATCAACATGATGTAGATCAGCATGCGCTCAAAGAGTCCTTGGATGATGTAGTGATGAGTTGTGTGAATAACGTCGGCGTGGAGTTAAATACGGCAAGTAAGCAATTGCTGACTTACGTGTCAGGGTTAGGTCCTCAGCTTGCAGAAAACATCGTCAAATACCGTGAAGAGTATGGCCCATTTGCCGACAGAGAAGCACTCCGAAATGTACCTAGACTAGGGGATAAGGCTTTTGAGCAGGCAGCCGCATTTCTTAAAATACGAGGAGGTAAAAACCCTTTGGATCATAGTGCAGTGCACCCAGAACGGTACAAACTGGTGGGTGCGATGGCCAAAGAAGCTGGATGTACTTTGCAAGATTTACTGCAAGAAGAGGGCTATCGAAAAAAGGTAGACATCAAGAAGTACGTATCTGAGAACGTCGGTTTACCGACTTTGCAGGATATCGTTGAAGAATTGGCAAAACCTGGACGTGATCCGCGCCAGCAGTATGAGGTTTTTAATTTTCAAGAGGATATCAACGAGATCACAGATCTTAAGGTCGGCATGAAGCTGCCAGGTATTGTAACCAATTTGACAAAGTTTGGAGCCTTTGTAGACGTAGGTGTACATCAAGATGGATTGGTGCATGTGAGCCATATTTCTGATCAATTTGTCGATGATCCAGCCAAAAAAGTGAAGCTTCAACAGCATGTACAAGTGACAGTATTGGAAGTAGACGTATCTAGAAAGAGGATTTCTTTATCGATGAAATCCGATCCGTTTGGGAAACCTCCAGAGCGCTCTAAAAAGAAAAGCAATCCAAGAAAGGAACGAGAGCCGGAAGGAGACCTGCAAGCCAAACTGGCAATGCTCAAGAATAAGTTCAGGTAAGTCTATTGTAAACACGGGCACTGACATCAGATATAATCACCGTAAATCTGATTAGCTTTGATTATTGTCATATTATTAGATTAAAGTAGACAAAATGAAGTATTCAATCACGGCTGGTTTAATTATCTTCTTACTTGTCAGTGCGAATGGTCAAAAGGTAAAATACAAGGATATTTTCCCTCTTTTGAGCCCGACGCAGACTGAGCAGGGATTGACGACATTGAAGATTTATCTGTCAGATGAAAAGAATAAGGAGGTAGCCAATGCTATTTTTCAGTTAGGGTTATACTACCTTGACTTGCATCAGAAGCAGGATATTCTAAGTCCACAAAAGGAACTGATTGCTTACGGGGATTCATCGATTTTGCTCTTGCGCCTTTCGATTGAATTGATAGATGAAAAAGAGCTGAAGAAGAATGACACTTACTATCAGTCATACTATCGACGCGATCTGAGAACCGGAGAGTTTGGTATTAGCCTGTCTGATGTGCATTTAGACATCGAAAAGCGAATCGAATCAATCGAATTGCGGAATCTGAAGACTCAGCAGATTAAGGAGCTGCTGGGAAGTATGAAAACCACTAGTACTTCTTCGATTTCATTGTATAATCAGTTGAACGAACGTTACAAAGGTTATCCTAATTTCATTTTAAATATGAACGAGCAGATAGTCAAAGAGGTACGCGTACTGTCTGACTTTCAAAACGAACTTGTGGCTAAGGAAGATGAGGTGGCTGCCTTGTGTAGCTCGTTGGGTCAAGCAGGTAGAATAGAGCCAATCACGTTTATCGTAATTCTGGGACTGAAAAAAGTAGAAAATATTTTTGAAACAACTTCTGATCAACCACAATTTTATGATTTTAACTCATGGTCAGATAAGACGATAAATCTGCTTAGAAATGAAGTCAAAGTGCTAAAGTCAGAATTGATCAAGTGGGATCAAAAACTCAATCTGGTGCAAGAAAGAGTGAAATCAGGAAACGGTTCAAATATTGAACTGGAGCCATCGGTAGCCGTTGCACTTTTGATTGAAAAATATGATTCACAATCAGAAATGGTTACTTTTCTGCGTATCAAGTCCCGCAAGGTTCTTCTTGATATGCTGGAAAGTCCTAGCATACAGATAAACTGGTCTGACAGCTCTCTTGTCAAGGCCAATGAAATGATGGTGGACAGTGTCGTCATTGTGCGAAGCGAACTCCAAGGATTACTAGAAGAAACGAATCAATTATTAGGTGAGGAAGACCACCCCTATCAAGACCATATTGATCAATTGTACGGTGGTGTCTCCGCGATACAAACGCAAATAGATCTATGGAAAAAGGAGCTAGCTAATTCTGAGGCTCGCTGGATCACGTCGCAGCAATATTGGTATCAGCGAAATAGTTGGGTTGCCTATGAAGCAGATAGTATAGCCATCAAAGAGGAATTTACAACAGTAGGTGATAGGTACCAAACAAAAATCATAGAGGATAAAGGAGATAGCCTGCTGGTCTTAGGTGTAGATCTTCAGGAAAAGAAGACATTTGTTGCTTTGGTACATCCAGATCGAACGGTGAATTGGTTGAGTCTCATCAATCAAGACTTAATAACAACCGATACGGTTGCTGTAGCGTTAATGGAAGCGGCTCCGTCGATAATTATGTTCTACACGTATGTCGGATCCGAAGATCAGAAAGGGCAGTCAATTTTCACGAAAGTAGATGGAAAAGGCAATCTGCTCTGGTCAAGTACGTCAGAATTAGCAAGGAAGCCAGATCATTTTGCATGGAATAGTACGATCGATCAGTACACGGTGTACTTATTTGCAGATGATGCGTATCCTTTAGCGGATGGTTCTAAAGGATTTATAACAATTGATGCCAATGGGGCAATTCAGTAAGTTTCTTGTGGCCATGGCGATTTTTGTCGCTGCTTCTAGTTGTTCTGACGATCAGTTACCAGTAGGATACTACGATTATCAGGTTATCAAACTGTTGTCTAGAGATTCGTCCACTGTTTGGCAACCTCGTGATTTTGATATCAGTATTTGTCTTCCAAATGTTCATTATTTGTTTACTAAATTGGACGATTCTTTAGAGGTTTCAAGTCTCGTGTTCGATTGCTCGATCTCTACTTTTTCAGATACATTGTTGATTGGAAAAGCTGTACCATCGTCTATTGCCGATCTGTATTCTGACTCTTTACTGTTTGCAGACGGGACCTTTTGGAACATTACAGATATTGGTTTTGATCAATTCATCTTACAAAATGAACAATTTGCGGAAAAGGCTGTTTTTCAATCACGTTAATGTTTGAATAAAACAACAAATTGCTTCTTTTATCATATTCTTAAGTTTTTAGGTATTTGACTTAATTTTTCAAGAAAGTCTGCACTCCTCCTTCATTACAAGGGTTGATCGTGAGTGGAAAGTGGATGAGACTAATGGGGATATTGGGGGATTGACGTTCTATGTGGATACGACTCGACTTCCAACACTTATTGCAGGGAAAAACTACGTATTGATCATTGATGATGATCAGGATGGAGACTTCACAACGGGCACACTGACCTATCTAAATTTAGAAGATCGATTCGGCACTTGGGCAACAGCCAATAATGTAGATTTTGCGGATGGCGATGTATTCACCATTGGTTCAGCGATCAACGTTGGTAGTACTACAGGTAACTGGTACGATCCTAATACTTGGTTGCTGGGTAATGTGCCTTCTACCGTAGATAATATTGAAATTGCCAGTC
>JBLHTU010000159.1:0-8241 GCA_047627515.1 Cyclobacteriaceae bacterium
TGAAGAAGCCTCCATACCCGCAACATCGATCCCAGCAGGAATGTTTATCAAGAGTTTTCTACCCGCCAATCCAGCAGAAGAAACGACATATCCAACTTGAGGTAATGCTGAGGTACAAGTAACTACATCAATTTCAATGTTATGAAACGCCTCAACTTCAGAAATTTTCAACCCAATACGGTCTATGCCTACTGAAGAGTAGACACCTGCTGCATCAACGATCGTATTCGAGAATACAACAGCATTGCTCACCAAGAGCCAACTAAGAAGCAGTAAGCTTTTCTTAAATCGTTTCGAAAACAGTAAGGTTCTATTTGTCAACATGGTTAATAAGTTTTAATGGGAACTCTACATATTATCGCTTAATGATCTTCCCTCTACCCCATAACACCCCTTGCTCAAAAAGCCGAATCAAATAACTCCCCCGAGTCATTCCACGCATATCAATCCGGCCGGAGCCATCAAGTTGTCCCTTCCGGATCAGTTTCCCCATCACATCGAGCAGCTCATAGCTATCAGCAACTTCCAACGTTTCACCCGCCAGGAAGACATACCCCTCCCCTACCGGATTCGGGAAAACCGTAGCTTCTTCCAAAGTTATCGTGAACACGCCCACCGGTGGTACCTGTTCAATCTCATTCTCGAAAGCATACACCTCCCCGTTACTGGCCACCAAGTCCACATCGCCATCTCGGTTCAGGTCCTGAGCAGACAAGCTGAATACCGGACGAATGGAGCTTACCGCAGATTCCGTAAACCCTGGTGTATCCATACCGTCATTGAGGTAAAGGTTAATACCATCATTACTATTATCACCAACTACAAAGTCAGCACGTTGATCGCCATTAAAGTCTGCTACGGCCACACTCCGGAATACATCAATCGTGGAAAGTTGTTCAGTCCGACTAAAGCTCAAGTTCTCGCCTTGCAGGTAAGAGAAACACTTACCGGAGATCACAATGACCAGATCAGTATTTCCGTCCCCATTCAAGTCTCCTGATGAGATGCCATTTACGGAGCGGACCACACTAGAAGTACTTTCAATGGCTTGAGCCGTAAACACCCCAGCACCATCGTTAATCAGTAGTACCAGGGATTCTTCCGTGAAGTCATCAGTACCAACCACTACATCATCGTCTCCGTCTCCATCAATGTCCACGACATGATAAGAAGACGGTTCGATACCCGTCCCGTAAATCGTACTCCGGGTGAAGCCTGTCCCGTCGGTATTCAGGTAGACCACCACTTCTTCATCAACGAAACTAAGCCCTACCAGGTCTGGAAACTCGTCGCCGTTCAGATTCGCCGTGGCAAACCTTCCTGCTCCCTTGATGGCTATAACAGTTTCCGTGAGTGAGTCCCCTACTTCTCCTTGAAACAACAGTAAGGTCCCTTCATTCTCTCCTGAAAACACAATATCGACGTCACCGTCCTGGTCGAAATCAGCCGCTGCTGGTGTTCCGAAAATTTCGTTCGTCGTCGTTAACTCCAACTCAGTGAACGACAGCGTTGCACCTGCATCGTTTATTTCTCGAATTAGCTTATTGTTTCTATTGGTGAAACGTTCTCGCTTCAAGAACAGGATATCGGGGAAGCTGTCTTTGTTTAGGTCTACTGTTGTTACTCCGCCATTGGAGAAGGTAAGGGGGCCGACCTCGGTGAAGTCTTGGGCTTCAGCATTATACATTATGCAAAGGAAGAAGGCTGAAAAAAATAATAATTTCATATAAATATCTGGTTTTGCTTTTACTAAAATCAGTGTAATATTTCCTTGCGATCTGTTTTAGTTATAAATTTCCATCACAATAATCATTCAGAAGGAAATAAGTATAAGCCAAAATTCAATACAAATGCTTAAATGCAACTGACTCATACACCGTTGTTGCGTTTCAATTCAGGCTACATATTACAAGTCGACTGTTCGTGTCATGTAAAAACAGCTTATTCCCGATTATTCCCATTTTCTTACTTGCAGGATAAGCAGCAGTCCCAATTTTTTCTATCCATTTCACTTTAAAGCTTTCACTGTCGATACAGCCGACATTACTATTCCTCCAATCTGTTGAAAAAATTAGATGCTCATTCATTACATAGTTGTCTCTTTGACTGTGAAAGTCTTTCATGTCAAAGTAGTCGCGGTCAATTAGGCTGCCAACACGTTCGCCAGAAATTAAATCAAATTTAACTAGGCCAACCTGAAATTTATATAAAAATTTATTGTCAACTGAAAGTAAGACTCCGTTAATTATTGTGTCGTTTAACTCCCATAACACCTTGCCTGTTGCAGCATCAATAACAATAATTAAATCGTTATTTTCAAGCCCCATGACAATTTTATCCTTTGTAGCGCACAGAATTCTAACCGGTCGACGAGTGTCTATACTTCTAACTACATCCTTAAAGTCAAGCCTCCATAGGACATTCCCGGTAGTTGGATCATGTCTTAATATTAGTGACTCTATTTGGCTTAAAAAAAGTCCATTAACTTGTGTTAATGAATTTACATCTTCATCAATCCAAATAGTTTTCCTTGAAGAAACATCATACATTCCAAAATGCCTATCAAATATTCTACCTTTAAAGACGGATAGCGTCCCTTCAAAAGAGATATTCCTTCCCAGTTTAATTTCTTCTTCAACAAGAGAGAAACTAGACTCTTTGATGTTGTACATCTGAAAAGTTCGACTAGCGTCGCTAATCAATATATTACCCTTACACCTTCGAATTGAAGAAAATGCTACTGAGGAACTCTTTTCTTGCAAGATCGTATTGGTCTTTATAGAATAGGTCACAAGATTCTCACGGCTCTTTTCATAATTAAAGCACAAAGTATCTTCATCTATTATTTCATAAGACTGCACACCTTCAACATGGCTAGTTTCTGTTATCATTATTACGTGTTTAAGTGAATTCTATTCACAATTGAAAGTGCTTTTCATGGCTAATGTGGCACTAAAAAAGCAAATATATCACTTTCTAGACTATACTTATCGACATATTGTGCTTAAGTAAGTGCCAACACTCCAAGTCGACTACTTGACCCAGTCAATTTGATTCCTCAGCAAGTCAGCGTTAGCGAGATCAATCAAATCATCTGCACTATTAACACCTGGAAATTTATTTCTGAAAAAATCAGGATTTGAATCAAATAGCTCACTAGCTTTTCCCGAATCTTTAAAGACGTTTTGGAACATTCGCTTCATGTTCTCTTGCATGTCAGTTACGTTAGAAAAGTGGTAATCAAAATCATTGCCTCCTGTAATATAGGCTTTAAATTGTTGATACGTATCACCTGTAATGCTCCTAGGGGCCCTCCAGTTTTTCATCTCCAAAGATTTAAACCGGGAAACTCCGCTCGCATCAACCCGTTCCAATAAAACATCAAGTTTGTGGCCAGTTTCTATATCAGGAATGCTTCCTTCAAATCGACTTATAGACCAACCACCTTCGGAAATCCCCTCCCAATCATCGGCTAGTTTTCGTAACGTCAAGCTAGCCCCTTTTGCCTTCGATGCTTGTTCACCTGCTTCTTTAATAAAATTATCAAAACCATCCACAAGAGTACCATCAGATTTAATAATTCTTTCTGTTAAAACCTTGTGAAAATCTCCTAGTACTTTATCAAGATTTCCAACTAATTCTTCACCTAAATTTCCGCATGTACTACATTTAGGATTTGCCTTAATTAGTTTTGAGAGGAAATCGTTAAACCTTCCTTCTCCTACTAAATTAATTAGGTCACCGTCAATTTTAGATAGCGCTTTTAACGTCGGCATGTCTTTTCTTAGAATTTTACCTGGATCCAATCCATTAGGATTGGCCTCTCTTGCAGCTTCTTTAACTTTCCCCCATGAGTCAATATCATTAGGCTCCCAGTTATCAAAAAAATCAGTCCCAATGTTTTCCCCAAAGTCGTTGTAAAATGCCTCTTTGTCGAAGTCTGGCAATACATCTTTATAGGCCCTTCTCAAGTCTGCATCATGCAGATTTGGAATGAATTCTTTTAAATTCCCTGCCTTTTCGGTTATATTTTTGGTAAAGTCAAGTATTAAGCTTCCACCGTCTAGGGTATAAATTGTAATAACAATCTCTGCTACTAGTCCAGTTGCGATATACTGCCCTTTTTTTCCTCCACTTGTAACATCTTCATACTGATCTGTCACAGTAGAAGAAATCATACTAACAACATCTTCAGGCTTGAGTGAACTAACGCCCTCATAAACTTCCGAAACCTTCCCCATTGGATCGTCAATAAACTCCCCAGCCATTCCAATCATATCTTTCATGTCTCGAGCCTTCTCTAAGGTCTTATCAGCAACACCCGCAACTGGGCCAGGAACATTCACTATCTTCCCGTTATATAATTCTTGATTCTCATCATTCCATAGATTTTCGTTTAATTCTACATTCCTAACCAGATGACCTAATTCTTGAGTCGCGAATTGAATATATGAAGGTAGCCATGCATCCTTAGAGATAATATCACCATCTTCAGGTATCTTACCATCTATTCTCCCAGCTTCAGATGCTTTTTGATTAATATTATCAAGCGATTCAATCTTCTCCTTAATCACTTCTTCGATCGCTGCTCTTGCATCATTAGAAGTAAATGGTAATCTACCTGGTTTGTCATAATAGCTTTCTCCAACGGATAAGTAATCATCTGGTAAATCCATATAAACATTTGCACTCGCCCCATCCCAATCAAATCGAATAGAATACGGACAACTAGAACCAATGGAAGATATAGTGCTCTCAATATTATCAGCACTTACACCATTGATAGTGAGTGGTGAGCTTCCAGGCCTATATAAAGTCAGCTCTTGCTCCAAGCCATTAAATAGAAAATAACAAAAATCTTCAACGCCTTCTCGAGTGATAGCTTGAAATATTTGATTTTTCACAGCCGAAACTGAGTTAACAGGTATTGCCCCAACATGTGAAAAGTTACTATTTTCATCCAATGCAGGTTCGCCACATATGCTTGGGTTTATTAGGTAATTAGCAAATCGTCGACCAGCTATCCAATCATTGGAACTAGTCGGAATGACAGGAATAGGTAAAAAATTATTCAGTTCCTCAACATTATTCACCCCTGTACTAGTGCTTTTACTTACAGCCATCATCTGTGGAGATACTGCTCTCTCCCAAAAAATACATGAGCAATGACCGGATGCATTTCTTGCTTTAATTACAGTAAAATACTTGTCAATTTGAACCGCGTCATCCCCGAAACGATAAATTGTCTCTTCATCACTTGGATCTGTATAATACCCTCTAAATGTATGTACTGTAGTTGCTCCAATTCCAACATTTGTCGCAAAAGAATAAGAATAAACGTCCCCTCCGACTTGGATGTGGCTTAGTCTACCTGGTAATACTTCTGTACCTTCATCTTCTACTGATCCAAAAACATTAAGGTTTGTCCCGGCAGTTAGTTTTAAAAAAACATTGTGGGGTGTAAGATAGTATCCATATCCTTTACCTTCATGCCCAATCGCTTTACAAGGTAAATGAAAAATCAATGTCTTTAGATATTCTTCAATAGCCAAACTCATTACATCAGGTATTCGCTTAATATCTTTACCTAGTTCTATAAACTTTTGTTTCATCAAAATCTCAAGCAATTGAACTGTCGACTGAATATCTTCAGTCTCATTATCTTTAAAAAAAAGAGAAAAAGAAATTTCGTTATCAAGAGTATTAGAAGCACCTACTGACACAAAAAAGTATGAATCGGCATTTGATGCATTTAGTGTTTCTAGTAAAAGTGTATTTGTACTATTCAAACTCAGCACATTATAAGAACAAACGAAATTTATGCTATAGTCTAACGAATCAAGCTTTGCTGCACTACTTTGCAGTGCCCCCATGTCTGAAGGCGACATTAGTACACCTGTATAGTCACTAAACACTTCGGCAAGTTCAAACGTACTCTTGGAGGCAATTGAGGTTTTCTCAATAAGACTTGTCGTGTTTTGAGCAAACACGCTTGCAGACATGGTTGTCAACAATGCCAAGATGCAAATTTTGTAATAGGACCGTATAATTCTATTTCTCAAAATAGTCATTATTTTATATTTAATGGTGTTTTTTCTATTTGCGTGACCCCATATTACGTGTTCAACCACGCAGACTGAGAAAGACAATCGTATTCACGTTTTTCTTTAATTAACTCAAGTACCTTAGAGACTTAATAATGAGCATTAATTATATGTTTTTCTAAGGCACCTTAACCATTACTACCCCACTCCGCTCACTAAATCCACCGTCCAGGTGGCGAGCGATCATTTGGTAGAGGTAACGGCGCTTAGACTTCACGTCTTCATCAATGAAGATATTTCCGTTTGCCAGTTGATCTGGTGTAAGGGTTTGGTAGAGTTGTAAGGCACTCCCCTCTGCGCTGCGGAAGATCTGAAAGTCCTGTAACTGGGCTACGTCAACGTACTGCCAGTTAAGTTCAATTTTGGCTAAGAGGTTGTCTCCCCAGTATTGCAGCTTCCGATCATTGAGGAACTCATAGACTTCGGCACTACCCGCTTCTTTTAGTTTGGAATATTCCTTGACAAGAATCACTTGATAAAAAGTCAATCGGTAAAGAGAATCAAGATCAACCGCACCCGTCACCTCAATATCTTCCCTAATCCACTCCAGTAGGTTGTAGGCGTCTTGAAATGGCAAGTTCGGTGCCGGGGTACATTCCACGACAACCGTGAATGCTTCGATTGTTCCCCTTAGTCCACTATCGTATGGCGTTAGCTCCATCGGTTCAGAAGAGGAGACGTTGCCGGATTCATCATAGGCCAGGAAACGGTACTCGTAGGGCCGCCGCTCTAGCGTGGCATCATCGATAAAGTTGGTGGTTGTCGCTTCCTCAGGCGTCAGATTCTCTCCATAATCATCTTCCTCTTCTGGTTGCACCGTTAGTACGGCAACCCAGCCAGGGGCATTCTTTATTTTTCGCTCCAGTACATGGCGGTCTACATCGGGGCTGCTACTGAACCTGAAGCCGATTTCTGTTCCTGCGGGCGCAGGACTTACTTTGTATAAGATGGGGCTGGCTGGCGGAATTATGTCTGGTCGTGCCAGCGCTAAGGGTACAGACTTGGCCGAATTGTTCTCTCGATGGTCTGTAGACAAAACCTTAAAGTAGATGCTGTCCACGATGAATTGTGGATCGATCTGGTACACGAATCTATTATCTACAATAATGTCTGTAGTGATTTGGGTGTACCCTAGCCCTCTCCGGTTCGATGCGAACAGTCGGTATCCATTTAGGTCTTCGTCCATACCTAGATCCCACGACATTTCTACTCTGTCAGCAGTGATGAATCTTCCTGTTAGACCAACCGGAACCGCAGGAGGCGTTTCGTCGGGCATCTGTACCAGTTTGGAAGCTGTGATGTATCGATTACCATTCAGATCGATAGCTTCAACCCGGTAATAGGCTGTTGGCAAAGCGTTTCTTACTTTATACCCCCTTCGATTAGGTGCCAGCATATTATTATTCACCTGTTCGTAATCGCCTAACGGATCTGTTGCAGAATAGACCCAGAATCCTTCTAAATCTGCGGTTGTTGCTCCGTCCAAATCTTGCCACTTTAGCCGAACCTCTGTTGGCGCTAAAATCTCTGTTTCGTTTATTGAGAAAGTTAGTGGTAGTGGAGGGATTTTACCCTTCACCTCCACCGAGGGAGAAACAGGACCATTCGTTCCAAAAGGGGTTCTTCCCTTGATTCGATATTGATAGACGGTTGTATTGTTATCCAAGCTGTCTCGGAAAGCGATAAAGTCCGTGTCCGCACCTTCTTCCGCAGCAAAAAAGAAAGGATGTTCGTTTACTTGTTGAAAGGGGCCACCATCTGCTGATCGCTCGATGTCGTATGCGCCATAAAAGTCTTCGATTGTTACAACGGACCATTCCAGCATTACTCCCTTATCAAAGGTCTCGGCCGTCGGCTGGGGGGGGGTAGCTGCTGGAAGAATCCCGTCTCGGTAGCCGACTGCGAAATGAGAGATTGAGAGAACCCAATGAAAAGAAAATAGAGCAGTACGTATTTGTACATCATACTGGTGTTATCGGAGGCTGTAACTGGCGTAAAAGCCAGTCCCGGCGGGGGCAGGGCTAACGCATACTATAAAATTAATCTAGTCAGGTTTATCTGCTGTTATGAAGTCATGCAAAGTAAAGAAACACCTAATCCCTCAATTGATCCTCTACCGGGTATTCATCAAATTACT
>JBLHTU010000160.1:0-8162 GCA_047627515.1 Cyclobacteriaceae bacterium
ATAAACTTAAGGTAAAAGTTCGTTCAAAAGTGGTTTTAACTTTTCAGGATATCGACCTAAATATCACAGCAGCTTCTTTTAGAGTGGAGGGGATTTTTGACTCAAAGTCACCAAAGATCAATGGTAGCACTGTGTATGTCAGGCAAGATGATTTGGCTAGATTATCAGGTGTGAGTGAGCCACATGAAATTGCCATTCTATTGAATGAGTCGGATCAGATAGAGACATTACAAACGCAATTGCAATCGATGACGTCAGATAAGGTAAGGTCTTACAAGGAAGTCGCTCCTGAATTCAACTTGATGGAAGAGTCATCTGCCATGACGCAGCAAATACTGACATTCATAATTATGCTTGCCCTACTTTTTGGGATTGTCAATACAATGCTGATGGCTGTCCTTGAGCGTACCAGAGAAATTGGAATGTTAAAAGCGATAGGTATGCATAGACAACAGCTTTTCCTAATGATAATGTTGGAAACGATTCTATTGAGCATCGTTTCTGGCCCGATCGGCTTAGGTCTTGGTTACGGAACTATTATATGGTTAGGAAACCGCGGACTTGATATGTCAGCTTATGCAGATGCCTTGAAGCAGTATGGAAGTGAGGCCATTTTCTACCCGACTCTTGATAGTTCATATTATCTATACTTGATGGGAGTCGTGGTTTTGACCGGGGTTATTGGTTCGATCTACCCTGCATTTAAAGCCATCAATTTGAACCCTTTGGAAGCCATTAGAAAACATTAGTATGCAGGTAATTGAAACAAATAATGTAGTGAAAGTGTACAATCAAGACCATCTACCCGTAAAGGCAGTAGATGGCATTAGCTTGTCCATCGCACCGGGAGAGTTTACCGCGATCGTAGGGCCATCGGGCTGCGGGAAGACAACCTTGCTCAACCTGATCGGAGGTTTAGATCATCCGACTGCTGGTAATGTCACAGTCTCCGGTGTTCATATTGATACACTAAAAGAATCCGAGTTGACAGATTTTAGACTACAAAATATCGGATTTGTTTTTCAGTCATACAATTTGATTCCAGTCCTTACGGCAAAAGAGAATATCGAGTTTATAATGCTGCTTCAGCATAAGGACAAGAGGCAAAGAGATATGCGTGTGAATGAGCTGATGGCTAAGATGGGTCTCAGTGAGACATTGAATAGAAAACCCTCGGAACTATCAGGTGGCCAGCAGCAACGCGTCGCTGTGGCTCGAGCTCTTGCATCCAAGCCTAAGGTTATTCTTGCAGATGAACCCACTGCGAATCTGGACTCAAAATCAACTGAAGATTTATTGGACATCATGGCCAAGCTGAATTCGGAAGAGGAGGTCACATTTGTATTTAGTACACATGATCAGCGTGTGATTGACAAAGCAAGACGAATCATCACCCTTGAGGACGGTAAGGTCATCTCTGATGAGGCCCAATAAGGCCATTTTATTTCTATTGGTCGCGCTGTTCACCGCTTTTCAGGGGTTTGCACAAAGCCAAAATAGTTTTCAGTTTCAGGGTTACTTGAAAAATATGTCAACTTTTAATTTCCCAGCAGGGGCGGACTCAGTGCTGGTCGACAATCTGATTCATAACCGGCTAAATCTGAGATGGTATCCATCAGACCGATTCAATGTAAGACTTGAAATACGAAATAGAATTTTTCTGGGAGATGTGGTGTCAGCGATCCCAAATTATGGAGAGCTGATAGATGTGAACAACGACTATTTTGATGCGTCTTGGTTGTTAGTCGATCGACCGGATCTAGTGGTTCATACAATGATTGATCGTGCTTATGTGGAATGGAAAGAGGAGGGGTGGTCTCTGCAGCTAGGGCGCCAACGAATCAATTGGGGCGTCAACCTAGCTTGGAACCCAAATGATATTTTTAATGCCTATTCATTTTTTGATTTTGATTACGAGGAAAGACCTGGTAGCGATGCGATTCGGTTTCAGAGATACAAGGGTTATGCTGGGGGATATGAGATAGCGATCGCATTGGCAGATTCGATTCAAGGTGTAAAAGCTGGCTTTTTGTATAAATGGAATGTGGGCAACTACGACTTACAGACACTAATCGGTATTATGAAAAATAATCTAGTGATAGGGTCCGGATGGGCAGGCAGTCTAGGAGGGGTAGGTTTCAAAGGGGAGTTCACTTATTTTGAGCCGTTTGATACCTATCAAAATAGAACGATCATGGGGTCACTTGCTTTTGACTACTTAATGCCTAATTCATTATATCTGAACGCTTCAGCTCTTTATAATTCAGCCCCTCTAGGAAATGGAACTTTTGCTCTTGCTAGTTCAGAAAACCTAGATGTAAGGTCATTATCTCCTTTTGATTGGTCTGTCTTCATTCAAGGGAGCTTCCCGGTTCACCCTCTGATAAATGCAGGCGTATCTGTCATGGCTTTCCCGGGGCATTCAGGCATTTTTGTCAATCCCACAATAAGCTGGGGAGTAGTTTCTAATTTTGATCTGGACGTCATAGGACAGCTTTTTATCAATGGTGATATCGATTCGGTATATGCGCTTTATGCAAGGCTCAAATGGTCATTTTGATTGTTTTTTGTTAAAACGAGGGCAGACTGCTTACTTTTACCCATCTAATATATTGTAATGTCTCCCTTTCAATCCATCTCATCTTTTCGGAAGTTTGTAGAAATTGACATCTGGCGTGTCAAAATATCTACACTTCCGCGTTCAAAAGCATTTCTGTATCAGCAGATTCGAATTTGGATTATTGCCCTTGCTGAATTCAAGAAAGATAAGATCGTAGATAAGGCTTCAGCCTTGACCTACTTTTCTTTGCTGTCCATTGTGCCAGTCATAGCCATGGCTTTCGGTATCGCTAAGGGTTTTGGTTTAGAAGATAGATTAGAGAAAGAACTAGATGTCCTGCTTTTTGGTGGTCAAGAAGAGGTACTGAGTCAAGTTTTGGAATTTTCCAAAAGAATGCTAATTGAAGCAGATGGAGGTATTATTTCAGGGATCTCCTTTGTTTTTTTGCTCTATGCAGTGCTTCGATTGATGTATAACATTGAGATGGCCTTCAATGATATTTGGGATACTAAAACCCGTACGTGGCAGCGAAAGGTATCAGACTACATAGCTATTGTGCTACTAGGTCCCGTATTCGTTATTTTATCCAGCAGTGCAACAGTTTTTGTTACATCAGCTATGCAGTCACTAACGAGCGAGTTTGAAGTCTTAGGACTTATTAGGCCTGCGATTTTCTTTGCTTTGCGGTTTACGCCTTTCGTGATCATCTCTTGTTTGCTTATCTTATTATATCTGATCTTCCCAAATACAAGGGTTAAATTTTGGCCGGCATTTATTGCTGCGGTGATGGCTGGCGTAGCTTTTCAACTTACGCAGTGGGGCTGGATTAATGGGCAGGTATATCTGACTCGGTACAACACGATCTACGGTACGTTTGCTGCTTTGCCATTATTTATGATTTACCTGCAATTGAGTTGGCTGATTGTTCTTTTTGGGGCTGAATTCGCTTATGCCACTCAAAATGCCAATGTATGGGAATATCGTAATACGGAGATGCAAATGAGTACTTCGCACAGAAAGAAAGTGACGTTGTTGATCATGCGTCACATTGTGAAGAACTTTCAGTTGGGAAACAAAGCCATGACGATCAGTGAGCTATCTCTTGTGATTCAGATTCCTTATCGGTTTATCAAGGATATACTACGCGAGGTGGAGTCTGTCGGCCTTGTTACCAGATTGATGGATGAAGAGCACGAACGTTATCAACCAGGTATTGATATCGATCGATTAGATATTTTTACGATTTTTAGAAAGCTTGAGTACAAAGGATTTAATGACCTCAAGTCAGGGGAAGACGAGCTTTTTGAAGAAATTGAAGGTTTGCTGGAAGAGATAGAGCAGGGCATCAAAGATAACCCTGCCAATAAATTACTCAAAAACTTATAGTTTTCGTTGTTTGAATGACCAAGTAAATGTGAACTTGGAAACAACCGTTCCATCTTTCATTTTTCCCTCCGTGTGGAAGGTGGCTGTTTGCGCCTCTCCGGATTCAATGCACTGCTGCACTGCCTCAAACGCTTGATACGCGTCACTGCAAGTAAAGTGAACCTTGTCTGTTGCCTTCTTGTAGAACTCCGCACTCATATCGACAATGATAAAAGCCACACTTGGTTTATGTCCCGCAGTAGCTAGTAGACAAGTCGACGCCGTTGAAAGCTCCGCTGCCATACTTTGCACCGCAAAATACATGGACTTAAAAGGGTTTTTGTTTAACCATTTATACGGTACAGTCGTAATACATTCTTCATGGGTCAGCTTTGTGACCCTTAAGCCAGCTATCCACCCCATGGGTAGTTGAGACAGTAAAAACCAGAAGAACTTACCTCCAGTCACGTCTCTGACTAACTTTTTTTGTGCTTTGTTCATAAGTATCTACCAGAAAAGAGAATAAAGTACCGCTACTATAATAGCTACTGTGAATGCGGCTATGTTAAAGGTACTGCTGGTTTTGAATATGTGTCCTGATAAGCTTATGCCTTTGTCGTTGTCTTTGCCTTTACCATCCAAATAACTGACCGCCACAATTACAAGCATTGATAGTAGACAGGTCAAGCCCATCTGGTTCATAAAGGGCATATCAGATGAAACCTTGAATAATAGAGCGATGGGGACCGATAAGACTGCTCCCCAGATCGCACCAGCATTTGTAGCTTTTTTCCAGAAGAGGCCTAGGATAAATACGGCTAGTATACCGGGACTTACAATACCAGTATACTCCTGAATAAACTGAAATGCTTGATCAATACCTCCAAGAAGTGGAGCCATGATACATGCGATCAATAATGCCACAGCAGCAGATATTCGTCCAACGTTTACCGTTGTCTTATCAGAGGCATTTTTGTTGATGTACTGCTTATATATATCCATCGTAAAGATGGTTGATGTCGAGTTCAGCATAGAGGCTAGAGAGGATACGACTGCTGCCGTTAATGCCGCAAATGCTACACCTTTCAGACCTTGTGGAAGTAACTGTAAAAGCCATGGATAGGCTTTGTCAGATTGCCCAGCTGAGGGTAAATTCGCTTGTCCAGCTTCTCCAAGACGGATCATCGTTTCAGGATCATTGATCATGACAAATGCAGCAATTCCAGGAATCACTACTATGAAAGGAATAATTAATTTTAAAGCTGCCGCAAGGACGATTCCTTTTTGCGCTTCTTTCAGCGACTTAGCCGCTAAGGTTCTCTGAATAATATATTGGTTAAAGCCCCAGTAGTAAAGATTAGCAACCCACATGCCTCCAACCAAAACCCATATGCCCGGTAGGTTTGTGAATTCGGGATTTGATTCATCTAGGATCATATGGAATTTGTCAGGAACTGCAGCATATACTTGCTTGAAACCAGCCACAAGACCGTTACCGTCAGAGAGGGTATCTAAGGCTAAGTAGGTAGTGAGTAAACCACCAAAAATTAGAAAAACAACTTGTACTACATCTGTCCAAGCCACTGCAGATAGACCACCATACAGTGAGTAGGTTGCTGCAAACAAAGCGAGACCTAAGACACCATACATCATCGGAATCCCCATGATGGTCTCGAGGGCAAGAGCTCCTAAGTATAGCACTGAGCTCAGGTTAACAAAAATGTACAATGCAATCCAGAAGACTGCTAAAATCGTTTTGAGCTGCGTGCTATATCTTTTCTCAACAAATTCAGGTATTGTATAAAGGCCCTTGTCAATGAAAATGGGAAGGAAGTACTTTCCGACAATTAGCAATGTAATAGCAGCCATCCACTCGTAGGAAGCGATTGCCAGTCCGCTGGCAAAACCACTTCCTGACATACCAATGAATTGCTCTGCTGATATGTTAGCTGCAATCAGGGATGCTCCGACGGCCCACCATGGTAGCGACTTACTGGCAAGGAAGTAGTCTTCGGCATTTTTTTCGTGCCCCTTCTTATCTCGCGAGGCATACAACCCCACACCTACAATAAGAAGGCAATAGCTGGCAAAGACAATGATATCAAGGGTAGAAAAATCCATACTTAGATCGAGTCTGATTTGTTTCGAACCTGCATTTTAATGAATATGAAGGAGTAATCCAATCAGCAATGATCTAGCAATCAAGTTACCAGTGGTCTAAACTAGCTTAAGCCTCTATTTGTGATTTTTTGTCTTTTTGTTGCATGATCTTTTTCTTCTCTTGATTTAGGAAGTATGCTTCAAGTTTGGATTCAAAAAACTTCACTAAAAAGAACAGTAATATTAGTATCCCAACAGAAATCAACGGGGAGGAGAAGTACTCCTCTACTTTTGGTTGAATAAGCCATTGTTCCAAGAAGAATAGAATCAGGGCCACTACAAGCATCACTGTTGATGCTCGTCGACCAACTTTGGCTTTAGCCAACTGGCCGACCGTGTCTTCTAATTTTGTGTTTTTGTCTTTGATCTCTTCATTTGCTTCTTGAATCTGAACGTTTGCACCATCTAATTTTTTCTGAAGTCGATCACTTACTCTCGTAATAACTTTCGCTTGGGCTACCAGCTCTTCGTACTGCTCTGAAAATTCCTCCAGATCATCCTTGTAAATAGCATGCGCTTCAAGTTTCTCACGAAAACTTTCAAGATTACTTACTTCCTCGTGGTATAATTCCCTTGCTTTTTCTTTACGCATGTATCTCTAGCAAATCAGCTAGTCTTCTATCTCGATAAAATTAAAATCTAGGTCGAGTAAATCACAATAATCTTCACCGGCCTCCATCATATCCTCGTCATCCTCGTCAAAGAACCAATTGATGGTCAAATCCTTGCCATTTTGTTTGATGGCAGTCAGTCTTTTGAACAAGTCAAAGAGACATTTGGATGAACTTGTATTAAAATACTCAAATGCAAAATTCGCAACAAGGTGCGTCTTATTACTAATGGCAAATTCATCTAGATAATCCAGCAATCGCTGATAAAATAGGATTGAGTTCTCAGGACTGGATCGGCCCTTTAACTCTAAGATACCTTCATCTGGATCAAAATTGATCAGAGGCGTTATCCGACTTGGTTCTAATACGAATGCTTCCATAGTTTGATTGATGAGCAACTCTTGTCTTTTCAATTATCTAAAATTCTCGTGGTAGTCTGATTTGAAAAGTAAAGTAGGAAACGTCTTGCGACACCTCCTGAAATTTATATCTAAGCTTTTGTCCGCCAGTCTTGCGCGCAATATCAATAAAACCGAGCCCACCAGTTCCTTTATCACTGAACTCCTGCTCACTCAATACTTTTTTGTATAGAGCTCTCAGTTCTTCTGTGGGTACTTCGTTGATTTCATCTAACCTTCGTTGGACATCTGCGACTTTAGAAGTGGGTAGATAATTACCCGTCTGAAGACTGTAAAATCTTTTTCTTGCAGCAATCATTATTAAGGCTGAGTTCGCATCGTAGGTACTGATTCTAATTTCATCCGCATTGACTTCATCTAGGTGGTAGTACAAGTTCTGGATGCACTCAGTGGCTACATTGTAAAACTTCTTTTTAACTTTTCGATTGGGCTCTAATTCCTCCAATCGCTCTTCCAAGGTCGAAATCATCGAGGTAACCAAGTCAAAGGTCAATTCACCTTTGTACATCAAAATGATGTTTTGGTCGTAGATGTTTTTATAACTTCTTAAGTAATCCATTTAAAACGCAATAATATTTCGAAAAGAAAGGTGCAATTTAAGTTAATTCCAATCTCCCAAAGCGTAATTTTTCGAGAATACAATCAGCTTTCTGCAATTAGTAGCTAAAAATATTCCTTTTTTAGGGTTGCTATTTCGGTTACTTTCTGGTTTCTGTGCAAACATATTCTGTGCGTTTAACGGCATCTTCAGCTAGATCCTTTTCATTACATAATTATTCCTTTACAGCCTGTTTTGAAGCAATATTATGGTGCATATTGCATGATTGTTCAAATGCATTACTATTTTTGAAGAAGACCTAGTTATTAAAATAGTGCAACCATGAAGAAAGACTTATATGCGATTGCATACGTCATCACAACATTTGTTGTAGCTGGAGCTGCGGCGTATTATATATTCTTTTTCCAAAAGTCGCTGCTAGACAACATCAATAAAGATGCTGATATCATCGCTTATTCTGCTAGGCAAGAAGCTTATGCCCAGCAGAT
>JBLHTU010000161.1:0-8061 GCA_047627515.1 Cyclobacteriaceae bacterium
AAGAAAAAGGAACTTGATCACTGGCTCGGAAGCTTGGCTAGCTTATCCAGTGAGAAGAGATGATCAAGAATCTAGAGCAAGACTTGGCGTCTACCCATCCATGTCATTTACGCCTGACAACCAGAAAATAATTGCTTCTTACGAGGGAAAAATATGGAGTATTCCTATTGCAGGCGGAGCAGCTACAGAGATACCATTTGAGGTGAATGAGGTCCTTGATTTTGGACCACAACTACAATTTGACTACCCAATTTCTGATGACGCCGAGATGGTAGTCAATCAAATTCGCGATGCAAAAAGATCACCCGATGGAAGTAAAGTAGCATTTACAGCATTGAACAGATTGTATGTCATGGATTACCCTGAAGGTAAGCCCAAACGTTTGACAAAAAATAATTTCACTGAAGCTATGCCGGTTTGGTCGCCAGACGGTCAGTTTATTGCGTTCACAAGTTGGGAAGGTAACGAAGGCCATCTGTATAAAGTGAAAAGTACCGGCGGCAAGCCGCAAAAACTCACCACTCAAGGAGGTACTTATCTAGAGCCTGCATGGGACGCTAAAACGGAAAGACTTGTTTTCATTTACGGTCCCGCACAAGCCTATGAAAATGCAGTTGATCCTTTCAGCTTTGGAGCACAGATGAACATAGGTTGGATCAGTGTCAATGGAGGATCAGTTACCTCGATCAGATCTGCAGATGGGCGAAGTAACCCGCATTTCATAGCAGCAAACGATCGCTTGTATTTCTACAAAAGTAGCAAAGGGCTCTTATCTATGCGTTGGGATGGATCAGATGAGAAGGTGCACATAAAAGTAACTGGAATCATGACTTACCCTGCTCTTGCGCATGATCATCATGCGATGGTAGAGAATATGACTGAGCCAAAAAGAGAACCAAGTAATGCCCAATACATAACAATGGCACCAAAAGGAGACAAAGCTTTGGCAAAAATCAATAATGATGTCTTCATTGTAACTGTTCCACCTGTGGGTGCTGAAACAGTCAGTATTTCAGTGTCTGACCTCGAAAATGCTTCTTTCCCAGCTTGGAAGCTGACAACATTTGGTGGTGAATTTGCTCACTGGTTAGCAGACGGAAATACTGTTAATTTCACACTAGGGAATGCCTACTTTTCTTTCAATTTAATTGACGCTATAAAGGTCAATGATGAACTCGCGGTAAAAAAGAAAGCCGAAGAAAAAGAAAAAGACGCCGAAGGCAGTGATGAGGAAAAAACCGCTGAGGATACTGAGGAAGAGGAAGGGTACAAAGCAAGTGAGATCCGAATCAAGGTCAATGTAGAAAAGGATATACCTCAGGGAAGTGTACTGCTGTCGGGAGCGAGAGTGATTACCATGAATGGGGATGAAATATTTACATCAGGTGATATACTCATCGAAAATACTCGCATCAAAGCTGTCGGAGCAACAGGCACCCTAGCAGTACCAGATAACACGCAAGTGATTGCTCTTTCTGGTAAGACCGTAATTCCCGGATTTGTGGACACTCATGCACATATGTGGCCCAATTGGGGCTTGCAAAAAAATCAGGTTTGGATGTATGCAGCCAACTTAGCGTATGGAGTAACTACTACACGTGACCCTCAGACTGCTACTACAGATGTGTTAACTTATTCTGACATGGTAGAGACCGGTGAACTGATCGGGCCACGCGTATATTCAACAGGGCCTGGCGTAGGATTCTGGTCTTACAACTTAAAAAGTCTCAAGCAAACTCAGAACATACTTAAGCAGTATTCAGAATATTTCAATACGAAGACAATCAAAATGTATATCACTGGAAATCGACAACATAGACAGTGGATCATACAAGCTGCAAGAGAACAACAACTGATGCCAACGACAGAAGGTGCGCTGGATATGAAGCTCAATCTTACCCAATTGATCGACGGCTATCCGGGACATGAGCATTCGTTTCCCATCCATCCGATATATGGTGACATTACTCAGCTTGTTGCCAAATCTCAGATGGCATACACACCTACCTTGTTAGTATCCTATGGAGGACCTTGGGCAGAAGAGTATTTTTATTCCACAGAGAATGTTGTTGGAGATGTAAAACTCAACTTTTTCACACCAAAAATAGAAATTGATCAGAAAGCTAGAAGAAGAAAGGCTTGGTTTATACCAGAAGAACATATTTTCTCTAGGCATGGAGAGTTTGTAGGAGATCTTGTCTCTGAAGGGGGGTTAGCAGGAGTAGGCTCTCACGGACAATTGCAAGGTCTCGGCTATCATTGGGAATTGTGGGCGATTCAAAGTGGCGGAATGCCTGAACTAGATGCATTAAAAGTGGCCACTATACTTGGGGCAAAAGCTATCGGTCTTAGCAAGGACCTTGGTAGTATCGAAGTCGGCAAACTTGCTGATTTGGTCATCTTAGATAAAAACCCTCTTGAAAACATAAGGCACACAAACACTATAAGTCATGTGATGAAAAATGGTCGCTTATACGTCACAGAAACACTAGATGAAATTTATCCACGTGAGAAAAAAGCTCCTAATTTCTATTGGAATACAACGAGCCCAGCTGAATTAAAACTGCCCGGCGAAAAATAGGTGCATGCACCGAAAGGGGGATTAACGTAGGGATCTGCGATAATCCCCTTTATTGTTACTGCTTACAAAAAATAGTCGGGCTGAGAACTAGCAGCTTACTGTACCGACTTATGCGAATATCGAATAATCTCCATGTACTCCGCGTATCCTTTTTCAGTCATGTATGGAATCAGACTGCTCCATAGAATGTCTAGCTCAGAAAGGTTCTCTCGCGTTATCCCTTGGGTAATGATTTGCTGCGCTGTCCAGAAGACGCTGACCATCCAAATAGTTCGGATGTAATGATTATAGTTGATACCATTCTCTTCGGGGCGAAGTCTTCCAGTCTGGATGTAGTAGCGAATCAAAGCTCTTGCATCCTTAAATCGTCGGATGGTAATTCTTTTGTAATCCTTAGTTATCGCTGGAAATGTCTTGAAGATATACTGAAGGTTATTATAGTAGAAATAGTACTTGGCCTGAATCTCGCTATATTTTGAGAAAATCTGCTCAAAATGGTACAAAGTGATATGGCCTTTAGGCACGATATCTATGGTAGACTCTTCCAATAGCTGCTGCTGAATAGCTGCTAGTAGATCGGTTTTTCTAGTAAAGTGATAAGTAAAGTTTCCAGGACTAATGCCAAGCGAATCGGAAATATCTTTGATGCTTACTTCGTAGAAACCCTTTGCATTGAAGAGCGCAATGGCTCGGTTTATTAATTCCTGCTTTTTTGCATCCATATTTGATGCAAAACTAAGCATTCTAGTACTGATAGACCAGACAGTTGGCATGCATCCCCGCACCCACTGACGCCATCACCACTTTCTCGCCACTACTAAATTCAAATCCATCGATTTTTCCTCTGTTAATTAAATCAATCATGGTTGGGATGGTTGCGACTGAAGTATTACCAAGTTCGTTCAAAGTGAGGGGTACTTTTTCTTTTATGCAAGGCGCATTATTCAATTCACAGAGTTTCTGACCTATGGCGTCTAACATCTTACCATTGGCCTGATGGAACAAGAACTTTGAAATGTCCTTAAAAGGAATATTCAAACTCTGAAGACTCTCTGTTATGATCTGAGGGACTTTATTAACCGCATATTTGAATACGCTTCTTCCAGTCATCTGGATCACAAGTCTATCGTGGTCCACTTGGACAGTATCTTCAGTGGCTGGATACCTTGGCGCATCCATTCGGAGATAGTCAACCTCCTCTCCGCAATCAGAAAAAGCATCGTACCCGAGAATCCCTCTTTTAACGTTGGATTCCTCGGCTACAAGTACTGCAGCTCCAGCTCCATCGCCAAAAAGCATGGCATCCACATCATGATGATCTACTACCCGAGACAATGATTCTACACCAATCACAAGCACTGATTTTGCTGCGCCTAATTGGATCGATTGATGTGCCTGGTTCATCGCAAGTAACCAACCTGGACACCCGTAAAGCACGTCAAATGCAAAGCAACGTGCATTTTTAATACCAAGATCATGTTTGACTTTCGCGGCCAAGTTGGGAATCATATGACCCTGAGTACCATCAGGACCAATATTACCGAAATTATGTGCGATGATAATACCTCCTAGAGACTCTACCTCAATCCCACTGTTTTCAAATGCATTCAGAGCGGCTTGCGTTGCCATGAATGAAGTGTCATGCGATTCCTCGTACCTTCTCTCCTTTATCTGTGTGATATCCTGAAGTTTTTGGACAATCTCACTCGCTGGCTTAGACAGAGGAATACCTGAAGCGTTCAGAAAACTACGCCCTACAAACTCCGCATTTTTAATAACACTCTTTGGTAGATAACAACCCGTAGACTTTATAACAGAATTTAAATACTTCATACTACTTAGTATATACGTACTAAATTAAGTCATAATTAAATATTTGCAAACTATTATATAAATAATAATGATATATCTATAGTTATCACAATACTTCTAACAAGTGATCGCCTTCTCAATAGCATACGAGAAGAGCAAAACCGAGAGAAAAGGCCATTAACACCACTGATTGGCAAAATAAAGGTTAGAAATGTTGAAGAATCAGACATAAAAAAAGCGATTTCACATGATGTGAAATCGTCTCTTCAGTGGTAGCGGATTGGATTAGAATTTCAGCCCAAGCTCTTCTACAAGTTTCTTTGCGGAAGGAAAAGAATCTGTTTCTTACACATCAAAACCATTTTCAGATGAAGTCGCAGTTTTTTCCAGTGATTGGCACCCATCTTAGTAATGGCACTAGCTGACAACACATTGATGAGTCCTTTGAAATTTGGATTCTTATTAAACCCAGGAAGCAACACATCACCAAACCACTTATGACACTCCATGGTTGGCGTACCTTTTACGTTTAGCATGTCAATAATTACCAATTGAATATCTTCCTTTTGAACTGCCTCCATTTGCGCACCACAACTATCATAGATAGCATCAGCGTTATGCAAAATGAGTCACTTAGCATGGATTACTTTTCATGATTGGTAGGTGTCCACAACACCTTCTAATGAATAAATATTTTTCATTGCTTATACTTTAGTTTTAAGTCTGATTTGAAGGTATATGACAAATCAATTCCCTCCAATCTCTTGAAAGTGCTAATGCATCAACTAGATAAATGCTGTATAAGGGGAATCCAAAATCACATTAACCAACGCATACTAGTGATGAAAACAAGAGGTCCAAAAATCATAAGACAGATTACGGATCTATATGTAACAATTGCTGCTTTAGGTTAGCTTCGTTTCACTCAATTTCGCAAGCAAAAAAAACATGTCTTTCCTTTCAAAACTATTTTCAAATAATCAAAAACCGATCGACCAACTGCTGGAAGAGGGCGCCGTGATCATAGATGTTCGATCTACAGCAGAATTTAAGTCGGGTCACCTGAAGCGATCAGTTAACATACCGCTGGATCAACTACTGGACAAATTAGGAAAACTTGATATGAGCAAACCCGTCATTACCTGTTGTGCCTCTGGGATGCGCAGTGGCTCTGCCAAGCGGATACTCAAATCCAAAGGATTCGCAGAAGTAGTGAATGGAGGAGGTTGGAGTTCTTTGCAGAAGTACGATAAATAAGCACTCAGTTTTTCAAGAAAAGAGAAATGCTCAGCCTAATGCTAAGTATTCATGAACAAACTTGATGGCCATAGAACCTTCTCCTACGGCAGAGGCTACTCTATTCATGGCACCGGATCTTACGTCTCCAGCTGCAAAAATTCCAGGAATACAGGTCTCTAGCAGAAACGGGTCACGGTCCTCCTTCCATGATTTATTAAAATTTTGATACCGCGTCAAAGCACTTCCTGTCTCTAAAAATCCCTTTGGATCCTTGATCAAGTCGAGTTGTAGCCAGTCAGTCATTGGCTTTGCACCAATGAATATGAAAACAGCCGCAGAAGCTAGCCACTCGGTTTCTTTTGTCTGAGTGTCCTGAAGCTGGACCTCATCGAGCTTTTCATCCCCTTTGACTGCTACAATCTCTGTATAACCTCGCACGTCAATATTGGGAATGGCCTCTAGTTGCTCAATCAGATACTGAGACATGCTACTGGTCAAGTCGGGTTTACGAATGACAATGGATACTTGTCTTGCAAACTTTGACAAGTAGACGGCGGCCTGACCTGCAGAATTACCACCTCCGACGATGACAATTTGCTGATTTTGACATGCTGCCGCTTCTGTAGTCGCTGCACCATAGTATACACCAGCACCACTAAAAGAATCCATCCCTTCGGCAGGATGCTTTCTATAATCGACACCAGTGGTAATGATGATCGATTTGGCATTGACCTTAGATCCATCCTTTAGTGTAATCAACTTATACCGATCTAGTATCTCGATGTTGGTGACCTCCTGTGGCGAAAGAAACTCAACTCCAAAACGAGTGGCTTGCGTAATTGCCCTTCGTGACAAATCAGCGCCACTTAGTCCTTTTGGGAAACCCAAATAGTTCTCTATTCTCGAGCTAGTACCGGCCTGTCCACCTGGTGCACGCTTTTCGATAAGCAAAGTACTGAGACCTTCTGATCCCCCATATACTCCTGCTGCCAATCCTGCAGGGCCTGCTCCTATGATGACTACATCATACAACGCCTCTTTCGCCGAAGCAGACATCCCAAGATTGCTACCGATCATAGCAGTGGTTGGCTGCCTCATCACTTCACCTGCCTCTGTTAAAACAATAGGTAAATCCGCCTCGGTCAGCTGATTATTGGTCAGCATCAATAATGTTTCCTTTGCGGACGCATCAAACCAGCGATAAGGAATGAGGTTCCCACTAAGAAAATCCTTAATCTCATGTGAAACTGCAGACCACTGATGCCCGTAAATTCGAATCCCTTGAAAGGTCGGTCGATAGGACGCCTGCCAATCGTCAAGTAGGTCATCCAAGACTGGAAATAACTTCTCCTCCGGAGGATCCCACGGCTTGAGCAAATAGTAATCTACTTTTGCACTATTGATAGCTTCAATAGCAGATTGTGTGTCTGAATAAGCGGTAAGAAGCACTTTTTTTGCTTGCGGGTAATACTGTTTTGCTTTGTGAAGGAATTCCACGCCTAGCATTTCAGGCATCCTTTGATCAGACAGAAAAAGCGCTACCTCTTCGTTCTTATTCTTTAGTTCTTTCAACGTCGACAAAGCTTCTTGTGCAGACGTCGTAGCAAGCACGCGATAGGTTTGGCGATACTGACTTCTTATATCCCTCCGGACGGATTTCAGTACTGACTCATCATCATCTAATAAGATCAATATAGGTTTACTCATACAAGGGCAGTGGCTATAGAGGTAAGCAAATGCTAAAGGTAGTTCCTTGGGTTGAGCTATCCACGTAGATATTGCCGTTGTGCTGGTCTTTAACGATCTGGTAAACGATTTCTAAGCCCAAACCAGTTCCCTTTCCTATCGCTTTCGTGGTGAAAAATGGATCAAAAATTCGGTCAATTACATTTTCAGGTATCCCGCTGCCTGTGTCAGAAATGTCTATACGCACAAAATTTCCTTCCTGATACGACTTTACCAACAGCTCTTTATCAGTCTGCTCCTCCATGGCGTCTGCTGCATTATCAATTATATTGGTCCACACCTGATTGATTTCACCTTGCAATACAGAGACTTCTGGCAGACCTTGCTGGTAATCTTTGACCAAAGAAATTCCCTTCTTTCGTATCTTATGATCCAGCATACTGAGTGTACTATCCAGCCCTTTATGAATATCGACTGGTAGCTTTTCAGGTGCCTGATCCATGTGCGTGTAGCTTTTGACAGACCCTACCAGCTCATTAATTCGCTCTGCCGCATTTGCTATCTCTCCGACTAGCATCTCAACGCTGTAATTGTGCAGTAGCCACTGCAAAATACTGACTAATTTATCGTCCTGAAATAATTCCGCAAGCCTCTCAAGATCATCTTCTGCCCAATTTCGTTCCGATAATTCTCCAGCGATATCTTCCGGATTGTCAATTTTTCGATCTTGTAACCATTCAAGC
>JBLHTU010000162.1:0-7915 GCA_047627515.1 Cyclobacteriaceae bacterium
TCAAAGGGCTTGTCTTATTTGGCTTGTATCTGCTTGGTTTGATTGCTGCGCTTTTAGTTGCTCTTGTCATGAAGCTCTTGATCAAGTCAAAACAAAGCAGCTTTTTGATCATGGAGATGCCGACCTTTAAAATGCCTAGGTGGAATAATTTATTGATAACGATCATAGAAAAAGTGAGACTATTCGTTTTCGATGCAGGAAAGGTAATTTTTGCTATTTCAATTATTCTCTGGGTGCTAGCTTCTTATGGTCCTGGCGATAGGGTAGAAAGAGCTGTCGCTTTGATCGAAGTTCCTCAAACAGGAAATCTAGAAGTGGTTAAGCTGTATGAAAAGGAGGTCTCGTCCGTTATGCTCGAAAACTCATATATCGGGATTTTGGGTAAGGGAATCGAACCTGCGATCTCCCCCCTTGGATACAATTGGCAGATTGGCATTGCATTGATCACCTCGTTTGCCGCGCGAGAGGTATTTGTAGGGTCAATGGCTACGATCTACAGTGTGGGGGAAGACTTCGAAGAAAATACTTCTCTGATGGAAAGAATGAGGTCGGAGACGAAGTCTGATGGTTCCAAAGTATATACATTGGCTTCAGGCCTGTCCTTGATGATTTTCTATGCTTTTGCCATGCAATGCATGAGTACACTTGCCGTAGTACTACGGGAAACTAAAAAATGGAAGTGGCCGCTAATACAGCTCGCTTATATGACAGCCATGGCTTATCTCTCCGCATTATTGACGTACCAAATCCTTAGTTGACATGTGGCAATCTATCCTCGTAATACTTATTTTTCTAAGTTCATCTATTTGGTTGGTCAAGAGGATTGTTGGACAGTTTACCGGAAAATCACAAGCAGGCTGTGAAAAATGCGCCAAAAACACCAGCAGTATTCACTGACATTTGTCACTACTTCTAGTGACTACTAGCTACCTCTAGTGATAGTAATTATGCTAATCTTAGCGATTGACTATGTCAAATTACTTCCCCATTTTTGCACTTTAGAATTAATCTAAATAAGGAATGATTGATCAGGAGTCTTACGGAGCAAGCGAAGAATCAGTAGCAATGGATTTTAAATCCATGATGTGTAAGGAAGAGCAGTGTGATTTTAAGAAGTGCTGCAAAAAATACAAGAAAAATGGGCGCCACTGCAAAAAGTGTCCAAAGCTATGATCGCTCAAGAACTACAGCAAACATTGGCTACGACGGAAGTCTATCGCCATGAATCTATGGTGCTCATTCAGGATGATACTGAAGAGTGTTTCAGCCTTTCATGGGGAGAAAGAATTTATCATTTTAAGATTTGTGATTTAATAAAGTTTAGAAGGGCTATTTTTTCAATTGACCTAGTTGCGTTATGTGATTCAAAACATGGTGGCGTGGAGTTGGTTAGAGTACCTCATTTAGACAGTCATTTCGTACTTAGCTTGAGAGATATACTTGTTTTCCGTGAATTACTTTCTGGGGGGTTTACGATGTTGCAGCTCAATAGTATGGTGTCCCGTGCACTGGTTAGTCCATTTTAGAATCATTATAAATTAGTTTTATTAGTCGATTCTGTCAATCATTCTGTTTCTTGTATAGTTATAAGGCCAAGAACAAAAATTCATATGAAAGATATTTTGAGAAGACACAGCATTTTGAAAGAGGAAATAGTAGATGTCCTCAACAAGCAGATAAAGATAGAAGCACACTCATCAGCCGCCTATCTGGCAATGGCAGGATGGTGTGACGTCAACGGTTACGACAATAGTGCAGATTTCTTTTTCACACAAAGCGATGAAGAAAGAGGGCATCAGATAAAAATATTCCACTACTTGGCTGATATGGAGTGCCAAGTAATATCTCCAGCTATCGGCGAGTCACAGCACGATTTCAACTCATTGAAAGAGGTTTTTGAGAAGTCTCTTGAGAACGAAATTGCTGTTACTGACTCAATCCACCAAGTGGTAAGAGTTTGTCGTAAGCAGGATGATATTGCGACAGAAGAATTTATGAAATGGTTTGTTCAGGAGCAGATCGAAGAAGAGTACATAGCAAGAAGGTGCTTGGAGTTATTCGATTTGCTGGGTGAAGATAAGATAGCACTTGGTATGATCGAAGATCGAGTGCTCGGCATAAAGTATGCTGCTGCTGGCGGAGAAGGCTAATTTTCTCAGGTAGAAGCGAGAGCCATAAAAGTATTAAGAGGTGAATGTAAGCTGCATTCACTTTTTTTTGTGATATACATTCTAAACTAACAGTAGAGTTCCTCGAATTCACCGCTGTCTTTAGTTCTCGAAAAGCAATTTTTCATTGTAGCTCAATTGTAAGATCTTCTATCCTGCTGTCTTCAAAATCAACCGAATAGCCGTTATCAAGAGATGCTGATCAAATTGAATTCTGAGCACAAGAGTAACGGTCTAAACACCGATTTTATAGACCCTAAAGTTGCAAATAATCATTCAGCCAAAAGCAGCCCTGGCGGAGTAATAACGTTCACTTATCACTAGAAGTAGTGATTTATCACTACCCATAGTGAGGCCATAAAACCCTATACATAGCGATTGTATGCCGTGATACTTTGGTAGACTTTTGTGCTTCTTTAGAATGATTATAAATAGTAACTTATAAATTATGCAGATAGTAAAATTCCTCACTTTCAGTCTATTAATTATTTTAGTTAGCTGCGAAAGCGATGTTCCAGAAGTGGGAGTAGCGATACCGGACACATACACATTTGAGAGAGATGGGTCTTCTACTGTAGATTTTAGAGGGCAGACAGCTCGGCTGGATATGCTTTCTGAAATGAAGTCATATGTGGTAGAAGGGGATGCAGGAAAGGCGGTATCAAGGGATCTGTTGCTTGATATGTTTGGCAATCAGAATAGCCCATTTGCAGATGAGGAACTTAATGCGACAACCAAGAACCTTGAATCTAAGACGTTGATTTCTGATGTCGATTACTACAAGGGACTATTTGCGGAACTAGAGCGAGCCAGCAATGCCTATGTTGCTAACCCTAGCGAAGCAATGCAAGGCGTTAGTGGCCTTTTGCAAAGAGGAAATACGGATCGGTATATTCTTGTCAATGAAAAAGGCTGGGAGTTTACTCAGTTTATTGAAAAGGGGCTACTAGGATCTGTCTTTTTCCATCAGATTTTTAATGTCTACTTGACAGAGAGTCGAATTGGTCCCGACGTGGATAATGAATCTCTAGTTGAGGGAAATAACTACACAGCGAAAGAGCATCATTTTGATGAGGCATTTGGCTACTGGGGCGTTCCGGTTGACTTTCCGGATGAGTTAGCAGCAGCAGACAGAAGATTCTGGGCAACGTATACTTACGGAAGATCAAGTCTTACTGGCTCCTTAGATAAATTGAAGTCTGCTTTTTTATACGGAAGAACTGCGATAGTCAATAGCGACCAAGGAGCAGTAGATGCAGCTGTAGCAGAAATATATTTAGAGTTGGAGATCATGTCTGTAGCTACGGCTATTCATTACCTTAATTCTTCACTTGAAGACATCAATGCAGGAGATATTGGAAACCTATTTCATCATCTGTCTGAGGCGTATATGTTTATTCGTGCCATTAAGGTGCACCCCAGCCCGCAGTTATCAGTTACTGAAATCAATGAAGTGCTAGCAAATGGTCTTGGTACTGAGGCTGATTTTTGGACAGCAGATGCGGCTTTGATCAGAGCAACAAAAAATACGATTGTGAATGCATACCCTGAACTAGCAGCCGTTGCTAATGATTTATAAGCGATGAAAAATCCCAGACATACATTTATTTTTACGCTATTGATTGGATCAGTTTTGATGATCGGCTGCGATACAGATAATCTTTTCGAGGAGGCGGATACTTACGATCAAGCCTTGTTTCTCGATCATACGGGCAATACACTAATCATTCCGTCAGTAGAGGATTTTCTTCGGACAGTAACGGATTTGAAAAGCTCAGTCGATCTATTTGTGCAAGAGCCTACAGCTGACGTCCTTGTCATTGTTCGGCAAGACCTCAAAGTGGCACGTTTGTCTTGGCAGTGGGTCCAGCCATTTGCTTTTGGCCCGATGTCAAAATATGGTTTGCAGGGAGTGACGAGTATTTACCCGGTGGATGTACAACAGCTTGAGAGAAATATTTCAGCGGGGGACTATTCGTTCGGGACGGTTGCAAACATCGACGCAGTAGGATTTCAAGCGTTAGGTTATTTGCTTTATGGAGATGACCTTTCTGACGAAGACCTTCTATTA
The DNA here is from genome assembly GCA_047627515.1 of Cyclobacteriaceae bacterium. Lineage (GTDB taxonomy): Bacteria > Bacteroidota > Bacteroidia > Cytophagales > Cyclobacteriaceae > JAYPLE01. The sequence goes on from JBLHTU010000162.1 coordinate 4,240, forward strand.
ACATTTGAGAGTGAGGCGAGAAGAAAGTACTTACAAGATGTAGTAAAACTTATTTTTGACAGTGCTGAAAACGCTAATGAAGAAGTGGTAGGTTATGTAAACGATGTGTTTTCTATTGCTGGTGCTGAAGGAATTGATGCCGGCAGTAGCACAGCAATCTACGTCAATGCGTTAAATCAAAATTTTGAAAGGAACCTTCGAGATGGGAAACTTGCTATTCCCTTGGGCGTCCGATCATTGGGCAACCCTGTGATGAAAGCAGCTGAGGCGTACTACGCGGGTTACTCAGTAGAATTGCTACAGGAATCTATGAAAGCATATCAAGCGATCTATGAAGGTGCAGGGCGCGATGGGACGGAAGGTGAAGGATTCTTTGAATACCTTAAAGCAATCAAAGCGCAAAGTGCTGCAGAGGAAGATTTAGCGGATGTAATCAGAGGTCAAATAGAAGATATTGAAAATTTGACAATTGAGCTAAAGGGAGACTTACCTACATTGATCGAGCAACGACCAGAGCAGCTGGAGCAGCTATTTGTTGAGATGCAGCGTCTTGTGGTCTATTTAAAGACCGATATGGCCTCTGCATTGGGTGTAATTATAGTGTATCAAGACAATGATGGAGATTAGGGCATGATCAAAGTGACTAGGTATCCAATACCAACTATGCTGCGATGGCTACTTCTGATTAATGTCATAGGTGTTGCAGCAGAGTTGTATCTGATAGATCACATAGAAAGTGTACAACAATGGATTCCGATGGTTGTGCTATTTGCTGTCCTCACTAGTACGGTACTTATCAATCTGAATAGAAGCCGTGCAGCACAGCAAGTCTTTTTAATTTCAATGGGTGCAGCAGTATGCAGTGGTATTGTGGGCATTTATTTTCATCTTATCGGCAATCTGGAATTTGTGATGGAATTGTATCCCTCAGCCACAAAGGAAGTATTATTTCTAAAAACTGTCAAAGGGGCGACACCCGTTTTGGCACCTGGTGCTATGGTTGGAATCGGCCTGCTGGGAATCATATTAAATCGATCAATTAACCAAACCAAGAATTAGATTATGTACAAGCAATGGATCTTTATATCATTCATCGTATTGCTGGCAGGATGCACAGCTACTCAAAGTAAAGAGCAAGAAGCACCAGAAGAGCAAACTGTAGAAAAAACGCAGCCTACACAGGTACAGACGCAGCTCAATCCTAACCGTGCAAGCAAGAAAGAATTACTGACTATTGAAGCATTTGATGAAGCCATAGTCAATATGCTTATCGAAAGTAGACCGTACTTAGATATGACTAGTTTTCATACGGTACTTTCTGCTCAATTGACTGACTCAGTAAATTGGGATGAGCTATATCAGCAGATATTTGTACCGATCAATCTTAATACAGCAGCTGAATCTGAATTCTTATTGGTTCCTGGTGTTGGTGCTAAAATGGCGCATGAGTTTGAAGAGTACCGCCCGTATCAAAAAGTAGATCAGTTTAGAAGAGAAATCGGAAAATACGTAGACAAATCAGAGGTCGCTCGATATGAACAGTTTGTTTTTGTGCCATTCGACTTGAATACCGCTACTGATGAAGAGTTTCTAAGTATTCCAGGTGTCGGAGATAAAATGCTCCATGAATTTCAAGAATATCGCCCTTATGCTTCAATGGAGCAGTTTAGAAGAGAAATTGGTAAGTACGTAACCGCCGAGGAAGTGGCACTATACGAACGCTACGTTCGCATAAACTGAGCCAACGAAAACGAAATTTTATCAGGCAGAGAGGCTAATGTGCCTCTCTGCCTTTTGTGATTTCTAAGGAGTCCAATACTATTCAAATGAGAATGCACATAACCATGTCCTTGAGTGATGTACAAAGCCAGTTTACCAGATGAGTGTTGCTGACCCGATATCTGTTTCTGAGCGTTACCCTCGGTTGGTACACTTTTTTGCGCGTAAGACACATATTGCGCCACTGGTTGTGTTCCGGATCTGGTTTGGATCCATGATGGTTATATCGACAATCAGGTTCTACTACTATGGTTGGATAGATCAGCTATATATACAACCAAGATTTTTCTTTTCCTACGTTTATTTTGATTGGGTGAAGCCACTAGGACCTGTGGGAATGTATTGCCTATTTGTTATCATGCTTTTTTCTGCAGTAGGGATCATGCTTGGTTATCGGTATCGGATTAGCACGATTGTATTTTTTCTAACGTTCACATATGTCGAGCTGATTGATAAGACGAATTACCTGAACCACTACTATTTTGTTAGTCTGGTGGCCTTTTTACTTATTTTCATACCTGCGCATAGGTATTGCTCGCTTGACGCGAAAAGAGTAGGAAAAAGTGAGCAAGTACCCTATTTCTATTTGTTGGTACTTCAGCTGCAAGTGGGCATGGTTTATTGCTTTGCAGGGATAGCCAAAATAAATAGCGATTGGTTGCTGCAAGCGCAACCGATGAAATTGTGGCTCGGCTCCCTAGCCTACAAGCCCATCATTGGTCCGCTTTTCAAATTCAAATTTACTTCTTACCTATTCAGTTGGGCAGGTATGCTGTATGACCTTTTGATTCCATTTGCCCTCTTATACAAGCCAACTAGGGTTGTAGCATTCATCGCAGTGGTGGTGTTTCATTTGTTGACTTGGTATCTATTTCCGATCGGAATATTCCCATGGGTCATGATAGGAGCAGCCACTATTTTCTTACCGCTAAGTTTTCACCTTAAACTTACAAAGGTCATAGCTCCTTTGTTTGAACCAAAAAATCAAACGATAACTTTTGAAGTTTCAAAATTTGGGTTGAAGATGTCTCCTTACATTTTAAGTGTTTTCATATTGTTTCAGTTACTAATTCCATTTCGATCCTTAGCCTACCCGGGAGATGTGCTTTGGACCGAAGAAGGTTACCGATTTTCGTGGCGTGTAATGTTGACAGAAAAGGCGGGTTATGCCAGTTTTGAGGTCGTTCGTCCTAGTTCTGGCAAAGGAGAAACGATAGCAACATATGATTACCTCACACCGCAGCAGGAAAAAATGATGGCGACGCAGCCAGATATGATCCTTCAGTTTGCTCATTATGTGCGCGATCAATACCAAATAGAATGGAATGAGATACCTGAAGTATATGCTTCATCCTATGTGTCGATGAATGGCAGGCGAAGTAAGGAGCTGGTTGATCGCACGGTTGATCTTGCCGTAGAGAAACGTGGCTGGCAACATAAAACCTGGGTGTTATTCGATGAATAGATACCGAATCATAACTGCGTTACTCTTACTAGTAGCAGCTCTAGGTACTGTCAAAGCTCAAAAAGTCGATGGCGTAGTGCTGATGAATGGCAATCCAGGGTCGGAAGTGCTCATATTTATTGATGGCAGTCAAACGAATGCTGTGACGGATGAGAAAGGGCGCTTTACCCTCAAAATAAATCAGCCATTTCCCGTTACGCTCGTCGCTTTTAAACAGGGGTACCAAACGCAAAGCATTTTACTTCAAGAGCTTCCCATCGAAGCAGTTAGGCTGGAAATGAGTCAATTGGAAAAGGTTTTGGAAGAGCTAGTGGTGGAGGACGCCACCGCTCAGATGGAGCCCATTGGCTGGCTTAACGCAATATCCGGTACGGGTATTTATGCCGCTAAAAAATCAGAAGTAATTAGGCCAAGTTTACTTACTATAAATAA
>JBLHTU010000163.1:0-7850 GCA_047627515.1 Cyclobacteriaceae bacterium
GACCTCTGGATATTACCCAACGTGGCACACGGAGCTCATGAAGGAGAAACCAAGGAGGAATTCATCCTAAAATCAAAAGCCTTTCTATCCAAAAAATAAAATGCTAACCCTATATTTAAAGTCATAGCTGACTATTGGTAGACTACGCTTCAGATAGTATTTGTGATAAACCAGAATAACTATGAGGACAAAAGAAATCCTATCCGAGCTCGAAAAATACGGAGATGAGAAAACGAAGAACACATACATTTCACTTGGAGCCAAAGAGCCTTTATTTGGTGTGAAAGTTCAAGACCTTAAAAAAATTCTGAAGAAAACGAAGAAAAATCACGAGCTATCTTTAGAACTGTATGCTACTGGCAACTACGATGCTATGTACTTAGCAGGTTTGATGGCAGATGAAAAGCAGATGACCGCAGAGGAACTCGAACGATGGGTAAGCCAGGCATACTTTTCCTATTTGAGTGAATATACTGTTCCCTGGGTTGCAGCTGAGACAGACCATGGATTTAAGTTGGGTCTGAAATGGATTCAGTCGGACATAGAAACAATCGCTGCTGCGGGTTGGAGTACAGTGGCATACTATGCGGCCGTACATGAAGATGAGAAGTTGGATACCAAATCTTACATCGAACTCCTTGCTACAGTTGCGAAAGAAATTCACGAAGCCCAAAACCGAGTTAGGTACGCAATGAACGGCTTTGTGATCTCCCTAGGCACTTACGTGAAATCATTGACGGAGCAGTCACAGAAAGTAGCAAAGAAGATCGGTAAAGTCACAGTGGATGTAGGAGGAACAGCATGTAAGGTTCCTCTCGCCGTAGATTACATAGACAAAGTGATTACCAAAGGGAGAGTTGGGATAAAACGAAAAACCGCAAGGTGTTGACATGCTGGCGAAGCGTGCATATAATGACGTTATTTCATCGACTTGCCAGTGATTGATCGAAGTTAACCCGTCATTTCTTATTCTATCTAAACAGAAAGCCGCTGCATCAGCGATAAAATGTATCTACAGCCCATATGAAAAATACGATTCTATTACTATTTGCCTCATTGTCAGTGAGTAGCTGTGTGATCAGTACAGACGATGCTGACAGCAAAGCCCCTATTGCCATCGAAAAGACGGAGCAGCTTCGTCATGTAGTCTTGTTCAAATTCAAAGAAGCGTCCACACCCGCTGAAATTCAAAAAGTGGAAGCTGCGTTTGTAGCATTGCCTGCTCAAATCAAAGAGATAAAAGACTTTGAATGGGGCTTAAATAACAGTCCTGAAGACTTAAATAAAGGTTTTACGCATTGTTTTTTTGTGACGTTTGATAGTGAGAAAGAAAGAGCTACCTACCTACCCCATCCTGCACATATGGGTTTTGTAGAGGTACTAAGCCCACATCTAGAAGATGTCTTAGTCTTGGATTATTGGACTCAGTAATGACGGATGTCACTGAAATAATGACGTACAAGAAGCATGGTAATCGAAGACATTGGACGTCATTAGGAGTACTTATTGATAAATCTTGAACTGACTATCATCAGACAAACGAATCGTTTCTTACCTATTTCAATCGCACTGGTCTTAGTGGCGTGCTCAAACCATACAGGTGCAGAACAAAAAGCGCACACTACACTTCCTGAATCGACTACAATTGTTTCCCCTGATTACAAGTTAATCATACCTAAGAAACAAGAAGGTCTGCTTATCCTTTTCCCCTGCTTTCCTTGTAATGCAGAAAATACAAGCACTGAATTCGACATAGTAGATATAGCCATTGCTAATAATATCACCGTACTGTTGATGAACTTTAATCAACATCTATGGCTGTTAGAAACGGAGAAAAACGAACTAGAGAAAACAATAACTGCTGCTATTATCCAAAACAGTATCGACACCCATAATACCTATATCGGTGGCTTTTCAAGCGGTGGAAATGTCTCTCTGCTTTTTACGGATCACTTAATATCAATAGGGTCTATCATCCAACCCAAAGGAGTCTTTATCGTGGATGCGCCAATCGACTTGATGGCACTCTATGAAACCGCTCATAAGACGATTAAAAGAAACTTCTCAGAAGTGGCCGTGCAGGAAGCAAATTGGATTGTTGAAACGTTTGATTCCGAATTTGGGGCTGGAGATACTGCCTTGATCAACTATCATAAGAAGTCCCCGTATCTGTCTAGTACGAATGCGACTCATAACCTTTCAAACTTAAGTGGTGTGAAAATCAGACTGTATTCAGAGCCTGACACCTTGTGGTGGAAAGTAAATAGGTAGGCAGAATATGAAAACATGAATGCTTATTACGTAGAGCAACTCGCCCATGATCTGGGTAAATTATACGGAGAAGGCAATGTCACCTATGTCAAAACTGAGAACAGAGGTTACAGAGCAAATGGGGATAGACACCCCATAGCTGGGCAATCATTGATGAAGAAGAACTAGTAAACTGGATCCTAACAAAATAGTCTATAGCCTCAGGTGTTAGCGCCTAGGTATCCGGGTGACCAACTGTCTCCTGCACCGATGTTAGCAATCAAGCCTTTCTACTCTGATATTATTTAAGTACTTGCTTAAATACTAAACTTCTTGTCTTCTTTTACTTATATTTAAGTAATCGCTTAAATACGAATCACTATGACGAAAACCTGTATAAGGGTATATGCTGACGTTGAACAGATCAAGCAGTGTAAACAGGAAATAGAAAAAGTAGATGAAGCAGTTATAAAATTAGCGAAAGCTCTCAGTCTGGCTGGTAATGAAGTTCGATTAAAAATACTCTATCTACTAGACAAAGAATCCAAAATGTGCCCCTGTGATCTCAGTGATATTCTGGGCATGTCAGTACCTGCTATTTCACAGCACTTAAGAAAGTTAAAAGATGCTGGATTAGTCGAAACAAACAAAGTCGGACAAACCGTTTTTTATTCAATTTCTGAACCAAATAACCCTACTCTAAATCCCATATTTAGGTTACTGAAAGTCAAAAAAGAAGAAATAGCATGAAGGGCAAGAAATCTAATTCATTGGCAATCACAAGCATATTGACGGCCTTTAGTGCATCCTTGTGCTGCATAACTCCAGTATTGGCATTATTGGCTGGATCAAGCGGGATAGCATCAACCTTTTCTTGGTTAGATCCTTTTCGTCCGTGGCTCATTGGAGTCACCGTCTTGGTCTTAGCATTTGCTTGGTATCAAAAATTAAAACCAAGCACTAAGGGTGACCTCGATTGTGACTGTGAAGAGTATGAAAAACCCTCATTTTGGCAGTCAAAGAGATTTCTCGGAATGGTGACAATGATTGCTGCAGTCATGCTTCTATTCCCATACTATGCGGCGTCTTTTTACCCCGAAATTAAACTTTCAGAATCAAGAAATATCAACCTAGAATCCACTTATGAAATTAAAATTAGCGGAATGACCTGTACAGGATGCGAAGAGCACGTAAGACTTGAGGTAGGAAAACTATCAGGTATTTCTGGACTGGAGGTCTCCTACGAAAAAGCTAACGCGTTTATAACCTTTAATGAGTCTGAAACAGATATTGAAAAGGTTAAATCAGCAGTTGGCAGAACAGGTTACAAAGTAGAATCGGTAAACAAATCAAAATGATCGAAGTAGTTTCTATATCAACAATTACTTGCCCTAAGTGCGGACATCAAAAAGAGGAAACCATGCCCACTGATGCTTGTCAGTACTTTTATGAGTGCGAAAATTGTAAAGTAGTGCTTAAACCCCAACAAGGTGACTGCTGTGTGTATTGCAGCTATGGAAGTGTAAAATGCCCGCCCATTCAACAAGAAAAGAACTGCTGTAGCTAGTTTGAAAATCCAGCTTCTGAATTAATAAAACAATATTTAAAATCACCACAATGGCCTGTCCTTCGAAGGAAAACCTTATCCGAATGCAATTGGAAGGGATTTCGAGTGGCTATTGGCTTTCGATACCCATTACAGCGCTAATTGGTTGGATTTATGTCATGATGTAGATAACAGGAAATTATACAGAGAATCCCTTCAAGGCATGGCCAATGATATTCCATGATGTCATTATGTAGAGTCATTGAAATAGACCTGCGAGAAATACTGGGTGAAACCGAACTACCTCCGGTAATTGAATCAAAGAATGACGAGTTGATGTAAATCATTTTGCCCCCCCTTTTTGAAAGAAGAAGAACAAGGGAATATTAGAGATGGTAAGTCTGTGTGAGATGAGAACACGCGTGTTGCTGAATAGACCGCTCATTGCTACCTTTATTGACAATAACCGTCACTAAACGGTTATAATCAATTATAAACGTTTATAATCATATATACTACTGAATATCAACCAGTTAAAAAAGACAAACAGACATCAAGCTATAAGGTAAGTAAACACCATTAATGGTGTTTACTGAATTGTTGTAAACAATTTGAATCTTTAAAAACGTAAATATGAAACAGCTAATCTTAGTCACTTTAACTTTTATGATGTTTAGCTTAACGTCAAAGGCCCAGACCTGTGCAACGCCAATTCCTACAAATCCAATTATTTATTCTGACGAAGCTAATGCTCGAACCGAAAATTCAACCTTCTGTATTGATATTTTCTTTCATATCGTAAGGAATTCAAACGGATCAAACGCATTCCCTACACCCAACTTAAACGCTATCGTTGATGAGTTGAATGATTTTTATAATGTGCACGGGGTCTTTATAAAAAATGCAGGTTCGGACAATATTGACAACTCGAACTTTGTTATTCTAGATGCCCGAGAGGGCTCATCAGAAGATGATAATCTCTTTTCAACACAAAGTAGATCGGATGCAATTAACTTCTACATAGTAGATCGGTTCGTAAGGGCTGGCTTAGTAGGTAAAGCGGAAAACATTCCTTCAACAGCTTTAGTAATGCGTGATGAAGACGTTCTTTCCTCTGTTTCTGCTCATGAACTAGGGCATTGCTTGAATCTATATCACACTTGGCAAGGAACTGCTCCAAATTCCATATCTGGCTGTGCGGAGGCCATCAACGGTTTAAATTGTGGTTTCTGTGGCGACTACGTTTGCGATACTCCTGCTGACCAAAATGCAGGGAATTCAGGTGGTTATTCACCAGACTTAACAAACATCATGTCCTATTATCTTCCCGCAGATCATTTGACTACAGGTCAAGGTCAACGCTTGCGAACAGCTATCTCCCGTGAATCTATTTTGAGTGGCATTACCGGAACGAGTTGTACCATACCTAAATTATCATCCATTCACCATCTTTGCAATTCAGGTACAAAAACCATTACAGTTTCAAGCTTAGGTGCAAATACTACTACTTGGACAGTATCATCTAACGTAAATATTGTTTCCAGCAATAATTCTAGTATTACTATTGAGGCAAGTAGCTCTTCTGCTCAGGGTAGCGCATTTGTCCGTGCCGGATTTAGCAACACAACCTATAATCCGACAGAACGATTTTGGATTGGGAAACCTAAGCTTTATGACGGAATCGTATCAGGGTCAAGCAGTGTTGGCTGTAATGGTATTTTCATTTATGATTATACTGGTTATGCTGGAGGAGCTTCTTCAACACGATGGGTAGTCAGCCTACAGTTCGATAATATCAGTAGTGGAAATGGCTATGAACTATTTGTTGATCCGACCAACGGGGGAGATGGATTCGTGACGTTTGTAGCAACTAATGATTGTGGAGAAGACATAATTTGCAAACCTGTCTCTGTGACGGGCTTGTCTTGTGGGCCTGGCTATATAAACTTTCCGACTCAATACTCATGTGGAGGCGGTGGAGGCTTTCCTTCATTTGGTCTGAATTTCCAATCTAACGACTTTACTGTCTTTCCAAACCCAGCACCCGATGGTGAAACCACAGTTTTAAGTACAAATCAAGAAACGCTGTCAATAGAAACATCAGGAGGCTCAGCTTTTAGAAATAATTCAGGTGAGATCAAAATCGATATTTATCGAGCCTCTAATCAAAGAATAGTCCATTCCCAAAGTTTTAACAAAGAGCAATTTCAAGTTAATACCTCCGAGTTGGAGTCGGGAACGTATTATTATGTAATCACACAAGGAGAAACTAGAGAAATCAAAAGAATCGTCGTAAAATAAAATATAAAATACATGAAAAGGATGATAATATTATTAACATTTTTAAGCTTATTAGCTTGTTCAGAAGACGAAAATAAGGTTGAACAAGAACCTTCAATTTATGGAATTTGGCAATTATCTCAGTCATTTATTGTTGACGGAGTGGAAGGCGATTGGGTAGAAGTTGAAGATGGTTACACTTACGAAATCAAGCCAAACGGACATTTCAACTCATCTAAATTTGAAGAATGTTCTGATGGCACATTTGAAATAAATGATACAACAATAACACTTAATTATAGCTGTGAGAATTTTTCAACTGGTATAGAGAATCCTCCTGGAGTGTTTTCTTATGAGTTTTCGATCACAAACTCTATTCTTGAAATTCAACCAACATATATAGGATGTTTCGAAGGTTGTGGGTTTAGATTTAAAAAAATAGCTGAAATACAAACAGGGGAATAAACTGTTTACAACAAACAATAAAATGAATGCGCTTGGCTTCTCTGTAAGGACTGAATTATGAAATCAATAAAATTGTGCTTCTGGAAAAGAGTGAGGGCACTCATTTTATTTCGACGTTAGGGGTAATTTAGGCATAGTTAGAACCGTAGTATCCACAAAAAAATAAAATGAAGATTAAACACATAATCCCTGCTTTTTTTATTGTCTTATTAGCTTGTGAAGACGACATTAAAATAATTCCTGTAGAACAAAAAATAATTGCCAGTTCACTTTTTGATTCCTGTCCGAATTCTGTGGATTCGACAACTGGAAATTATGACCAGGTTAATCCAGCCGAAGCAGGAAACAAATGGTGGATTTTATCCAGACAGTATTCCTCTTGCGATGGCGAACGCGGGATTTTTTTATTCAACGAAACTACTTCCAAAATAGAAGTTAAAATTGATCTCCCAAATGAATTAATGTCACCGCATGGATTAGATTATAGCGATGGTTTTCTTTGGTTATTGGGCTTTGACGATAAAGAGATGGCCTATCGAATCAACCCAAGTAACGGAGAAATTGAGGAGATTTTCACCAATGTGACTGGCGAAGGGATTTCAGTAGTCGGAGATTCTATTTTTATTGCAAATGGAGCTTCTATAGATCTAATTAGTCGGTCAAATGCATCCATAATTAACACTTTTCATGTGAACTCTAACACCATTCAAGATATGACTGTCATTGGTCATGACATTTTTTATGTTGTTAATGGTGAAATAGATCCGATCCTTAAACTTAATATGGTTACCTCCAAAATTGATACAATCGCATTAACTGGAATAACTGCACTTTACACATTGGCATTTAGGGATGATTATTTCTTTGCTGTTGACGGATATTCAATAGTGAAAATTGACAGTATAAACTCAAATATATCTACAGTTGCTACTCCAAACATTAACGGATGGCTTACTTCAATTCGACCAAACTAATACCCCTAACATATGCTATGAATGAATGGGGTTTCATCGGTAAGGAATGTTTGGTGGCACTTGGAAAGTCCGCCACAAGTTTTAAATTTAAATTAAGGCGTAGCTGTGTGTGAGTAGAGAGGTTAGTGCTTTCTAATCCCACTCATCATAGCTATGCGTTATCACCAATGATTTTATTGTAATCAACTAGCAGGCATTGTCTGCTAAGTGGTGCTCAATCCTTCTGCCCGCTCATACTAAGCCAGCCCTAACCTTCCCGTCACCCAAAATGACGCACCTAGCCGGTCGCACCTAAGGTTATGTCCTCTAGGATCTACTCTTGATATTAATATGAC
>JBLHTU010000164.1:0-7818 GCA_047627515.1 Cyclobacteriaceae bacterium
CTCAGCCTAAGAAATAATTGTTCCACCATCTCTGAAACACAAATAACTGCCAGACAAGAATCGGAACATCTCCGGGATTATTACCGTGCAATCGCTGTCTGACTATCATTAAATACGTGAAACTGAAGAGCCCCTGAGCCTCAATTCTTTCTCGATTGAATACCAACTCATCTAATGTTGACTTGAGCTCATTCCGCATCCAGTCCAATAATGGCACTTCAAAACCTTGCTTGCTCCTATTGAATAGCTCTGCTGGTAGCTCATTCCGAAACGCCTCTAACAACACCTGCTTTCTGCCTTTCTCATTCAACTTTAAACTTTGGTGTAGATCAAAAGCTAGATCCACTACCTGGTGATCAAGAAACGGCACTCTAACTTCCAATCCATTGGCCATGGACATGCTATCTACTTTGCGTAACATATCTCCAGGCAATACCAACTGGACATCTTTGTGCAAAAATGAATTCAGATCATCTGCCCTAAATCCTTGTAGCAACTGGTCGGAAAACCCTTTCGTGGATTCAAAATGATCTGGATGCAATACACCCCTCCTCTGCTGCTCTTTCGTAAAAGTCGCCAGCATCCAGTACCTATCAGCTCCTGATAGTTGCAGCAAGTCATGATACTTTGAAAATTTGCGTGAGAGATCTGCTAACCTGCTATCTCGCGATTGCGGTAATCTAGTAGCCAGACTTCCCAAACTGTCAATCAATCTATTGGATAAGCTAGGTTGTCCCGCTCGTGAATATGCCTCATGCTTATTGTAACCCGAGAAAATCTCATCTGCGCCGTCTCCAGATAAGGCAACCGTCACATGCTCTTTTGTCAACTTACTTAGAATAAAAACAGGTAATGCAGAGGAATCCGCAAATGGCTCATCTAAGTAGTCGATCGCTGAAAATGCATGCTCGAGCAAATCCTCACTCGTTAAGCTAAAAACATGATGATTTGTCTTCCACTTTTTGGCAACAGCCAAGGCATACTCTGTCTCATCGTAATATGGGTTGTCCCGAAAACCAATAGAAAAACTGTCGATCTGATGATGCTCCTGTGCTGCCAGCGCCGTGATGATCGAAGAATCAATCCCTCCAGACAGGAAAGTGCCCACTGGAACATCTGCTACCAATCGATCGGTCACTGCCTTTTTTAACAATGGCCTAAGGGCCGATATCCCTTCAGCCATCTTGCTAATTGATGCCTCTTCCCGATAAGGCACTTCATAGTACTGGTGGCTTTCAATTCCGGTACTACCAATTCTTAAGTACTTTCCAGGCGCTAGTTTAGAGATACCCTTAAAAATCGTATTGGGACTGGGGATATAGGTTAATTCAAAATAAAGATTAAGTGCCTCTCGGTCAATCTCCTTTTTTCCTATCAGGGGAAGTATTGACTTAATCTCTGAACCAAAAGCGATCCCGTCCGCTAGCACTGCATAGACCAATGGTTTGATACCGAACCGGTCCCTGGCGACAAATACTTCACGCAGTTGGCTATCATAAATAGCGAACGCAAAAAACCCATTCAATCGCTGAAGTACTTCGGCTCCCCAAGCGATATATCCATAGAGCAGTACCTCTGTATCTGTCTCCGATTTGAAAGTAAAGCCTTTTGTGACTAGCTCTTGTCGGAGAGATTTGTAATTATAGATCTCCCCATTAAACACAATCTGATATCGGTCATCGCTTGCAGACATTGGCTGCGTTCCTTGCTCTGAAATATCGTTAATTGATAGCCGCCGATGTCCCAAAGCGACCTGCTGATCACTGAAAAAACCATCTGCATCCGGGCCTCTTTTTGACAATGTAGCTGTCCCTTGTTTGACCTGGTCACTATGGCCTTGTGTTAGTATTTCATTCGCGAAAAATCCAGCAAAACCACACATATCAGCGTCTATATTGAATTAAAGATTCACATACATAGGCTACTTGCTCATCGGTCAATTCCTGATAAATCGGTAAAGAGACGACGGCCGTAGCGGCCTGTTCAGCTACAGGGTATCCTTTGCGCTGGCCATAGGTAACCGTACCTGGCAAGGTGTATCCGTAATGCGTAGCACAACCAATACGCTGTCCTTTCAAGTACTGCTTGAAATGATTTTGATCTTCGGCCCGAACGACAAATTGGTACCAAGTATGGGCTTCGCTCACAGCCAGCCCTTCAATACCTGTACAGCCCAAAATGGCATGCTGGTAACTTTTGGCCACTTCAGCCCTACGGGTAATCCAACTGTCTAGAAAGGGTAGTTTGAATGTCAATATAGCTGCCTGCAGCGTATCCATTCGACTATTGATCCCTTCCACCTGATACGCTTGCTGTGGGAAGAGCGCTCCCTGATTGGCAATTCTTCTCACTTGCTCTGCCAGCTGATCATCATGACAGATCACAGCTCCAGCATCACCATAGGCTCCTAGTTGCTTGGTGGGGTAGAAACTAAATGTGGCTAGATGTCTACTTGATTCAATAGGCAGAGGCAATCCATGGACTTGAGCTGCATCTTCCACCAGTAGTAAATCATGCTCTAGAGCAAAATCTAAATAAGATGCCCTATGGGAGAGGTCTCCATACAAATACACCGGAACGATCGCCTTTGTCTTGGGACTGAGTAGCCCTTTAGCTTTGAGTAAATCTAGCTGCAAGTTATCTCGTCTTACATCTGCAAATACGGGTGTTGCGCCTGTCTGCGAAATGGCAGCCGCGGTAGCTATCCAACTAAATGCGGTTGTGATTACTTCATCTCCTTCTCCAATGCCTGCAGCCTTGAGCGCCAAGTAAAGTGCATCAGAGCCATTCGCTACAGCGACACAATGCTTTACATTATGCACTTGAGCAATCCTTTCCTCAAATTTCCTAACAGGCTCGCCGCCTATGTATTGACCGCTCTGCATCACCTCGCTAATCACCTGATCAATCTCTGGTCGAAGTGTTTGGAATTGCGCAGCTAAATCTAAAAATGGAATAGTCATCTCTAGCCTTTTTGCGTTTTTTTGATCTCTTTCAATTTTTCCTTGGCTTCTTTATTGGCATTGCGCTTTCGACCCGTATAGGAACGTACCTGCTCATAATAGTCTTTTGCAATCGCCCAGTCCTCCTCTTTCATGGCCATTCGAGCCAAGTGCATCAGCGCATAAATATGATAGCCCTTTTCCTGTGAATTTGTTAACTCACCATACTCTACGGCATATTTGAAATACTTTTTGGATTGATCCAGATCGCGCTGAATCTCGGAAATATGACCGAGGAAAAAAGCGGCGTATCGTCCTGAGTTATACTCGTAGCCATCCCAGGCATTGTCTATTCTATTGATAATCTCAAGGCTCTCTTTTTTAGCCTCATCATACCGCCCAATTTGATACATCAACCGAGCATAGAACCTATGGAAGTAGGCATTGTTGGGATAGAGGTCATGTAAGTATTCAGCGATTTGTAAACTACCCTGTACATCCCCTTCCTCCGCAAATAAAATGCGCATTAAAAAATATTGCGCTTCGGTCCTCGCGTAGAAAGCATTGGTCGCAGTCTCTCGCAACTGCTGGATTCCAAGCTCTTTGTCCCCTCTAGGAAAAAACATCATGAGCGGCCGTAGACCAGGGTATTCTTCTCTGATCCACTCCGCATAATAGTTGAACAAACCATCTCCAAAGAGCAATTCAGGACTAAAATCATCTTTCCCTTTACATTCTTCCAGGTACTTAAGAGCACTTTTTCCTGCAAAGGATGCTTTTACATAATCTCCTCTCTCAGAATAGAGCCTCCCTTTGAAAGAATAAGTTGCTGCTAAAAAAAAGGCACCTTCTATCTCATTCACCTCTTTGTAAATCCGCTTTGCCAACACCTCTGCAGTGTCTAAATAAGCAATAAACGTATCATCCCATTCTGTTTCTTGTGTCCCATATGGAAGAATTCTCCACCAGTAACTAAGCCCGTACATAAAGTAGGGAAGAGGGTGCCAACCATACTGTTTTTTCAAATAGTTCAGTTGCTGATTGGCCCGCACAAAATTCATGTTGTATAAATCGTACATTGCCTGAGTCGCTTCAATCTCTACGTATCGATTTTTAAGCAGCACATTATTTGCCGCTGAATCGACAGGCCCTGTATAGCCCGTCTGCGACACAGCCTGGTAGCACATCAAACTCAATAAAACTAACAATAAACTCTGCTTCATAAGGCAAAATGAGGTTTCGATCATCCTTCTTTGCAACAACTATTCCAAAGGCAGAAGAGTACCTCTTAAAACAAATTTAGAGGTATTCCAGATGAGTATTAGGATATTTGAACATTCAATCACTCGGATAGTGCTGACAGTCGTATGAAATCAATCATAAAATATCGTGAAACCTTCTTTGAAAACTGGTATCAGTTCGATTCCAAGTTCTTCTTTGTAATCCTCTGCATCCTATATCTGCTTATTTTATTGCTTAAAAGGACCTTTGTCATCGCTGACATCGCGGCTTTCGAAGTACTGCAAGACCGGGGCGAAATGTGGGTTTTTGACCTGTTTTTTGGACTTCAGTACCTAACCGTTCCTTTTTTCATCGCTTGGCGTATTACTTTGACCTCATTCGTGGTCTGGGTTGGCTGTTTTATGTTTGGCTACCGCATCACTTACGCTCAACTGTGGAGATGGGTAATGTTCGCAGAGCTAGTTTTCATCATCCCAGAATTTCTGAAACTATTTTGGTTTATTTTGTCGTCCAATGACCCCAATTATCAAGATATAGTCGCTTTTTATCCGCTATCACTTATCAACTTGATTGATTATCAGAACGTGGGTTCTGCGTTTCATTATCCACTAAAAGCGCTGAATATCTTTGAAGTGTTGTACTGGTATGTGCTGATGATAGGCGTGTATTTCCTTAGCGGTAAAGAATGGAAACAGTCAGTATTGATTGTTAGCTCCACCTACATCCTATTCTTCTTTGTATGGCTCGGGTATTATATGATCGTCTACAAATAATCTAAATCAAGGCAACCTTATCGCCCGGCTTAATGGTACCTGACTGAATAATCTTAGCGGTGAGCCCTCCATGACCTCGCATGGCATTGTATCCACCAGGACCAAAATTAGCTTCCATGCGTGAACAAGGATAGCACTCACCCGTACCTTCGAAAACTGCGTCACCGATGGTGAACTGTTGTCCCTTCAACGCCAATAGGTTAATTCCCTTGACCATGATGTTTCTGCGTGTCATATGCAGTGGCACCTCCCTAGACAAGAGCTCTTCTACTACATTGAGGTGTTCAGCTTGTATCAAGGTGACTTCTCGCTTGATAGACTTAGCAGCAAAATGATCTCCAGACAAACCTGATCCTGCTACCGCCTCGACTTTTTCCACATAGATCGGATCCATCTTACGTTCCGGTCGGATGGTCATGGCTACCACCTCCCCTATCTGAGGAATTGTTCTCAACAAGTCCTTCATTGTTACTTCTCCAGCCATACGCATCTAATTTAGTACTCTAAGTTACTATTTTCATCTTTTTTCATACGGTTGCGTCTACATCTTTCACTGCAGTACTTCACCTCATCCCAATCCTTTTCCCACTTCTTTCTCCAACTAAAAGGCTTTTGACAAGTAGCGCAAACCTTCTCAGGAAGATCTTGTTTTTTGGTACCTCTCATGGCTTTCGGCTAGGCATAGTATGCTTTTTCAAAATCGATACAGCCTCTCTTTTTACCATCTGATCCTTCTTCATACCGTAAAGAATATCACTTGCATGTTTTGTAGACTCCTTGAGCACAACGATCGGAAGAGGATAGTCCCGACCCAATTCAAATCCAGAAAATTGCTGATCCAGTAGGGTCATCCGCCACGGCTCATGCACAAAAGGCAAGGGAAGCGATCGCAACTCAGGCACCCATTCTTTGATAAACAGACCATCAGCATCATGTTCAAGCGACTGCTTGACAGGATTATAGATCCTTATCGTGTTGATCCCAGTGACACCTGCCTGCATTTGAAACTGAGGGAAGTGGATGCCCGGCTCAAAATCCAAAAACTGCTGAGCAAGATGGGTAGCACCCGGCTTCCAGTCCAGCCAAAGATTATGTGTCAGGAATGAAACCACCATCGCACGCATTCTAAAGTTTAGGTATCCGGTGGCGACCACACATCTCATACAAGCATCCACTAACGGATAGCCAGTCTGACCTGTCTTCCACGCAGCAAATTTTTGCGCATCCCAGTCCGTACGTATCTGGTCATAGCCTGGATTTATATTTCGGTGTTCGTACCTGATATCCGTCTCATATTTCTGAATGAAATGGCAGTGCCACCTGAGCCTAGCCGCAAATGCTTTTAGTTGATGATTGGCAGGATACGCTGACATCGCTTGCAGAATCTGCCGGATACTAATGTTGCCCCAAGCCAGGTGAGTTGATAGTCTGCTA
Source organism: Cyclobacteriaceae bacterium (assembly GCA_047627515.1). Classification (GTDB taxonomy): domain Bacteria; phylum Bacteroidota; class Bacteroidia; order Cytophagales; family Cyclobacteriaceae; genus JAYPLE01. The sequence continues at coordinate 6,392 of JBLHTU010000164.1, forward strand.
CAACTCTCTCTACTTAGCATTGGCTTTGAGATCTGCTTATTGTACGCTTTGTGCCGGCTCGTCAAAAAACTACTCAGTGTCCTCTTCGCTTCTGTTTGCCCACCGCGCTGAAGTCGCTCATTTTCCTTTCGAAACCCCTCATGATCCTTGCCCAGCTCAAATCTTTTTAGATCGATCGAAACAGATGTAAGAAGGCTCAAATCCGGGTGCTGCTGAGGCTGACAAATTGTTTGATGCCATCTCTTCACCCAATCTGTCCGATCAGAGATGCCCCTAATGATACCGTTAGTTGGCGACTCTTTCCATTGTATCTGATGAGCAACTAGCCATTTCTTGACCGCTCGATCGCGGTCATATGTTACTTGCAGACCTGTTTCTTCGTGAGAATAAACACTGTGAATATCGTAGACCTCTGTGATAGCCTCCAGTATTTGAAGCACCTCACAGTGGTATTCCTGGATCTGAATACTATGTGGAGCCAGTAGATGGTTAAGATCACTGATCGACTGACGCACAAAATTCCAGTGTCTATTGCTGCTTTCAGGGGCAGCTATCAAACTTGGCTCATAGACGTACAGTAGCAGGAGTGGCATACCAGACTCAATCGCCAACTTTAGTGGGAGATGATCCTCCAGACGTAGATCTCTCTTAAACCAAACGATATTTATCTGCTTTTTCAACTTTCAAATAACCCGATGGCACTTCACTTAGTTAGAAAAGGAATGAGTATTCGTAGTAAATATGGCTTTGATGATCAGCAAGTCGATCGCATCATCGAAATGGCGTGGGAGGACAGGACTACATTTGATGCGATCAAGGAACAGTTCGCTATTCCAGAAAAAGATGTTATCAAGCTCATGCGTCAGGAAATGAAAAGAGCTAGCTGGAAGATGTGGAGAGCTCGCGTGCAGGGCAGAATCACGAAACATGCCAAATCTTTTACCGATGATGACTATCGTTTCAAAAGCAGAATGCAAAAAACAATTGCCTCAAATAAGATCAGCAAACGCTGAATGATCAAAACGCCCGAGCCTTTTCAAAAGGTAGCTGACTGTTAAAACACCTTAATAATTCCCAAAAAGGCAAATAGAAAGAAGTAAAAAACGGATATTCTCCATTAGTTGCTAATTTCGCGTGACGCTTTAAATTGTCTTCAAGAACATGGGATACCAAAAAATAAATATCATCACCGGATGGGTTGCTTTTCTCATAGCCATGGTTGTCTACGCCTTGACCGTCGAGCCAACTGCCAGCTTTTGGGATTGTGGTGAATTCATCGCCACGGCATACAAGCTTGAGGTACCACATCCTCCTGGGGCACCTTTTTTCCTTTTGATTGGTAGACTATTTAGCATGCTTGCAGGTGATGATGTCACTCAGGTAGCCTATTGGGTCAATATGCTGAGTGTAACAAGTGGAGCGTTCAC
>JBLHTU010000165.1:0-7367 GCA_047627515.1 Cyclobacteriaceae bacterium
TTCTACTTACAATAGCATTTGTTTTTTCTCTAACCTTTGTAATTGCACAAGAGAGTGCATCGCCTTATACCGATTGGGTAAAGACAAATTACCCCGAAACACACACTCGACTTGAAGCACTGATAACTAAAGTGTATGGAAATGATAATGAGAAGAAGTTCAATTTTTTAGTAGAGTACCAAGCTAAATCACTCTATTCGCTTTTCGAGTTACTGAAAGAAGAGAAAGCTGATTGGGCACTATTTTCTACCGCATTGAGTCAATGGTCTCAGTCCGAGTTAGATCAACGAGGAGAAAACTGGTGGGAATGGCCAGATACTAATTGGAATAAGGTTGAATCAGAGTACCTTTTTTTATTAGATACTAAATCAGACAACTAAGTTTATACCCATGGATAACCCGATTTTCAAGCGTCTAACTATTATTGCTTACTTGCTTTCATTTGCAATGTTTTTCGTAGTTGGTCAAGCAAAAACACCCTATACCGATTACATGGTCGAAAATTATCCTGATTCACATCAGGCGATTGTAGACCTGATTACATCAAAAAATCCCGACACAGAGCAGAAACGTGTTAATTTTTTGATTGAATATCAGTGTAAGGCACTAGAAACCTTACTTAAAGCAATGAATGAAGAAGGAGCAGATTTTAATATCTTATATCGCTCGTTAGAAAAACTTACTGAATCTACAACTGCAGAAAGGAAAAGTATGGATTTCTGGACTTGGCCCAAAACAGACTGGGTAGAAGTCGAGTACGATTATTTCTTTACCCTGGACACGCAGTAAACGTAGATGTCTGATATCACCGCAAGATCAGCAGCCATGAAAGCTGCTGAGGTTAGCTGGTTTGCGCCGATTTGCGATGGTGACGATCGATACCTAGGTGCTAGGGACGATCAATACAAAAGTAGTTGGAAAAATACCTCATCGATTCTTCTCAAAGCAGATCAACATGGCTTTGATAATATACTGTGTCCATCTTCCTATCAAGTCGGACAGGATACTTTAACATTTGCAGCAGGTGTTGCGCCGATGACGGAGCAAATCAGTCTGTTAACTGCTATCCGTACGGGAGAAATACATCCTCCCATGTTGGCAAGGGCTCTTGCTACTTTAGATCACATGCTCGCTGGGCGGCTTACCATCAATATCATTTCGTCCAATTTACCGGGAACAGAATTGCCAAGTGCAGATCGATATCAAAAGTCAAGAGAAGTCATCGAAATTCTAAAGCAGGCTTGGACTCAGAATCACATCGATTTTTCGGGCCAATTTTATCAATTCTCATTGCCAAGTGCACCTGTGAAGCCTTTCCAGCAAAATGGAGGCCCGTTATTGTATTTTGGTGGTTATTCGCCTGATGGGGTGGACTTATGTGCTGAGCATTGCGATGTGTATCTTATGTGGCCGGACACGGAGGATAAGTTGCATGCTCACATGAGCAACATGAGTCAGAAAGCTGCGGCCTACGGAAGGCAAGTAGATTTTGGTTTACGTGTACACGTGATTGTCAGAGAAACTCAAGAAGCAGCTCACCAAGCAGCTGAGCAACTGATGGAAAAGCTAGATGCAGCAAAAGGTCAAGAAATAAAGAATAGAGCATTAGATGCTAAGTCTTATGGGGTCAGTCTTCAGAATGAGTTACGGGAGACTTCTGATACACTTGGCTATGCAGAACCTTTGCTTTGGACAAGAATAGGAGAGGCTCGATCAGGGTGTGGAGCTGCTTTGGTAGGGAGTTCAGATCAAATTGTAGAGAAAATACAGCGTTATATGGACATGGGGATACGCTCATTTATATTTTCAGGATATCCACACCTCGAAGCCTGCGATTGGTTTGGGACATTGGTCCTGCCGAGACTAAAAACAGGTAAGCTGGCTAGCTTTCAGAATAGAATTCCAATGCATGAACCTATGACGCCATTGGCTGCTGGTAAAAGAAACTAGACCATGCTTGACCTCAGCATTGTTCTCCTATACTTCGTGCTGATTTTTGTTGTTGCCCTTAGGGGTAAAAACGGTGATACCGCATCTGTCGAAGCTTATTTTCTGAGTAACCGTAATTTGAAATGGCCATCGATTGCTCTATCGACCATTGCGACCAACATACAAGGCTATCAGTTCTTAGGCATGATGGGTTCGGCCTATTTATATGGATTGGCCCAGGCAAGCCTAGAGATCAATGCCGTACAAGGTATTCTATTGGCTGCCTTTGTATTTGTGCCATTATACCTGAAATCAAAGGTGATTACCATCACCCAATTTATTGAAGAGCGATTGGGTAAAACGATTGCTCGGATTTATAGTATTGCTAACCTTAGCTTGTTCTCCACCATAACCCTTGGCGCTGCTCTATTTTGGGGTGCCTATGCGGCAGAACTGGTATTCACTGAATATCTAATGTTCTTGCATCAAGAACGCATCTATCGGATTGCCTTTCTCATTGTAGGGCTGGGTGTTTTTTCTGCGATTTACACCTACTTAGGAGGACTAGCAGCTGTCGTAAAGACTGATATCATTCAGTTCATCATACTACTGACAGGAGGTATTCTGGTGACAATAATTGTGCTCAAAGAAGCCGGGGGTATTTCGGCGTTATACGAAAAGACACCAGAACTAATGCATCTGCATTTACCTGCAGACCACCCTGTTTTACCCTGGACGCATATGTTTGGGTTGTTTTTGCTCAATATTAACTATTGGTGCGCTAATCAGACCGTCATTCAGAGATCACTTGCCGCCAAAAGCCTAGCGGAAGCGCAAAAGGGTCTGATGGTTGGTGGGGTCTTAAAATATCTAATGGCCATCATCATTGTGATTCCGGGGATTGCCTTAGCAGGTATACTAGAGAATGGGGAAGGTCTTACCGACCCAGATCAGGTGTTTCCTTACTTAGTGACCACTTATCTTCCTGTGGGCATTCAAGGCATTGTATTATGCGCTTTGTTCGCGTCCTTAATGAGCACGGTTGATAGTACATTCAATAGTATAGCCACGCTGTGGTCGGTAGATATGTACAAAGGCTGGCTACGGCCTAATGCATCTGAGCAGTCCATGGTACAGCAGGGTAGAAGTGCCATACTACTCACACTGATAACAGGTATTGTTATGGGCTTGGTCTTGCTTTATCTGAAGTTTGAAAACCCTACAGCTGCTTTTACCCATCAACTGAATCAACTGAGATACTACATCAATTGTGGGATTGTCGTGATCATATGTACAGTGGCCTTCATTGCTATTCCAAATAGGAAAGCTACCTTATTTGCATTCTTTATGACAATACCAACCAACTGGCTGATGCAGTGGGCTTATCCCGATATGAACTATTTCCTAAGAGCCTTTTGGGTAATAGCTTTGGCTTTAGGCGTTGTCCTATTAGGGACTTATGTCCAAAAAAGTAAAGGAGTTAAATTTTGGAATCCAGTCATGAAGCTGATAGCAGCAAATGAACTAAAAGTCAAGACGCAGGCTTTGATCTTGCTGTCCTCACTGATTTTGATTCATGTGTTATTGCATTAAGATTAAGAAAGAAGGGCCGATTTAATCAGAGCCTCGAATTGATCTTCAGTAGTAAATGATCCTTTGATTAGTTGCAGACTGACTAAGGGGTGCGGATCACTCAACTTTTCCTGGTTGGCAGATATGATCACTACTTTGGGTATTTTATTGAACTCCGTCAGCTTAGGAGCAATCCAGTCCAACAAACTATCTCCCTGTACATGAGGCATCTCAATATCCAGAAACAAGACGTCTGGTTGCTCTTTGATAATGAATGTGGCTGCCTGCACAGGATTGGAAGAGGTACCTACCAATTCAAGCCAATCAGTAGCCTGAATGAACGTTTTGAGTTGAAATAAGAAAAGCGCATTATCATCTACAGCAATGCATCGCAAAGGGGACATAAATATCAAAAGCTGTTGGTATACCTAAAGTAGCCAATAATAAATGGCTTCATTGATTATTCAAAACAAGAGTTATTCATTTTGGCATTACCATGACAATTACAAGTATCACAAAATACTAATAATATTAGAATCATATCTCCAATATAATAATACCTTCAATAATCGGTAACTATGTTTTAACTGTATTAAACTCATAATAAGTGCTTTATGAAACCTTGTATGATGCTAAACATACAATCCCAATCAAAGTAACTATAAATCAAGCGGTTAAAATTCATTGAATTAATATCTAATATATTTAGTTTATAGACTAATAATACTAATTATATTAGCATAATAAACCACCAATACTTTGACGAATAGACAGATTGTACACATGGACCTAGATGGGTTCTTTGTGAACTGCACCCTATTGAAAATGCCGGATTTAGTAGGGAAGCCCTTAATAATCGGCGGAAATAGTAGCCGAGGAGTAGTTACTTCAGCATCCATAGAAGCTAAAAAATATGGTGTGCAAACAGCTATGCCAATTCGTTATGCTTTGCAGCTATGTCCAGATGCCAAAGTGATATCTGGCGACTATGACCTTTTTACCCATTACTCCAATACGGTAAATGAAATCATCAACGAGAAAGCCCCTGTATTGGAACGAGCGGCAATTGATGAATTTTATATGGATGTGAGTGGCATGGATCGCTTTCATGACTCTTTTGGGTTTACCTCTGAACTGGTTCAAAAAGTCCAAAAAGAGACAGGGCTAAAAATGTCATATGGCCTCAGTGTCAACAAGACAGTTGCTAAGATGTGTACCAATTATGCGAAGCCTAATGGTAAGTATAAAGTGGCGGAGAAACAGGTGCAGCCCTTTATGGATCCCCAATCGATTAGAAAGCTTCCTACAGTAGGTGACGTGACATTTAAGCTGCTAAGAAGGATCAGCATCAAAGTCATTAGAACATTGAGGGAGCTGCCTGCAGTGTCGATGCAGGAGTTGATGGGTAAAAGTGGGTTGTCCTTGTGGAACAAAGCCAATGGGATTGATTTAACGCCTGTTGTGCCCTTTCATGACCGCAAGGCTATCGCAGAGCAATTCACCTTTGACAGTGACACACAGAACCTACCAGAGTTAAAAGCAACCTTGATTACAATGGTAGAGAAAACAGCCTTTGAAATGCGAGCTGAAAAAATGCTTTGCTCTTCACTTACTGTCAAGATTCGTTATTCCAATAGAGATACAGAAACTAAGCAAGTCAGAGTGGCTTTTACATCTAATGATGAATTACTGATTGAAAAAGCCCTAGAGCTATTGGATAAACTCTATCAGAGGCGGATACTGATCCGGATGATCGGAGTGAAGCTCTCACATTTTGTGTATGGACATCAGCAGATAGATTTGTTTAATGATACGACCAAGCTGATCAATCTTTATCAAGCGATGGATAAGATGAAGCATCGTTTCAACGATCCTTCACTCATTCGACGAGCTATCGGTGTACCTGCTAAGTCTAAAATAAATCTGCAGCGCTGATATGTATCTCAACTGTCATTCCTATTATTCGCTGCGTTACGGTACCCTATCTGTAGAGCAACTGGTAGCTGAAGGCGCTAAGAATAGGGTCCCTTTTTTGGCCCTGACGGATATCAATTGTTCTACGGGTGTCTATGATTTTGTACTTGCCTGTCAGGCTCAGAATATACATCCTATAGTTGGGATAGAGTTTAGAGAGGGTGATACATTGCTTTACATTGGATTAGCTAAAAACCATGAAGGGTTTAGGGAATTGAATGAGCTTATTACTCAGCACAACCTAAAAGAAAAGGAAAGGCCTACACGTTCGCCTGAGTTGGAACACTGTTATGTAATCTACCCATCCTCCAATATCCCAAAACAGCTTAAAGACCATGAATACATAGGGGTAAAAGCTTCTGAATTAGCTGTTTATCATAATCCTCTGCTCAACAGAATAGATCGCTTAGTGTGCTTACACTCAGTGACTTATTCAGATCACCAAAGCTATAGACTTCATAAAGTGCTTCGGTGTATTGATCATAACATATTGGCTAATAGACTTTTAGTCGGCAATCATGCAGGGACAGATGAGGTAATAGTTCCGATTGATGATGCGTTGAAAGCCTTTCAAGCATACCCACAAATCGCAGTCAATACAGAAGCTATTGCTTCCAATTGTCAATTTGTTTTTGATTTCAATTCCAGTAAAAACAAGAAGACATTTACTGGGAGTCATTATGAAGATAAGATTCTACTGGAGTCCCTGGCATTAGAAGGGTTTCGAGATCGCTACCGCCCCAATGATCAAGTGGCAATAAAGCGATTGCATGAGGAACTAGCAGTCATCGACAAACTCCAGTTTGCATGCTATTTTTTGACTACATGGGATATCATACGACATAGTCTAAATCATGGTTACTTTCACGTTGGAAGGGGAAGTGGTGCTAACTCGCTGGTGGCCTATTGCCTGAAAATTACAGCAGTAGACCCTATTGAGCTCAACTTATACTTTGCTCGTTTCTTAAATAGCCAAAGGACTAGTCCACCGGATTTTGACATTGACTGGAGCTGGAAAGACAGAGACGATATCATAGCCTATATTTTCAAGCGATTTGGAAGGGAGTATACAGGCTTCTGTGGCACTGTTTCTGACTTTAAGTATCGATCCACGCTACGGGAAATAGGGAAGGTATTTGGTTTACCTAAGTCAGAATTAGACGTCCTTACTCGTACACCTATCACAGATCACCCCAAGGATTCTGTAGTCGCACAGATCCACACATTCAGCCATATGCTTGATGGCTTCCCTAATCAGTACTCTATGCATTCCTGTGGCATCTTTATCACCGAGAAGCCTATCTCTTACTATACAACCATGAATGTATATCAAAAGGGCGTGCCTACATGTGAAATGGATATGTATATCGCTGAGTCTATCAACATAGAGAAAATTGATATACTCAGTCAACGAGGATTGGGACATATCAAAGACGCTGTAGATATCATTCAAGTCAATCAAGGTATCACACTTGATATCACCAAGACTGAGCAGTTTAAGCAAGATGATAGTTGCAATATGATGCTGTCTCAAGGCAAGACATTGGGTTGTTTTTACATAGAAAGTCCCGCTATGAGAGGACTCTTAAGACGCTTAAAATGTGATAGTTATGAGACGCTAGTTGCAGCTAGTTCTATCATACGGCCTGGTGTAGCTCAAAGTGGTATGATGCGCGAATATGTCGAGAGACACCGTGACCCAACTAAGATCAGATACTTTCATAAAGTCTTCGAGGATCAGCTGAGTGATACCTATGGAGTTATGGTCTACCAAGAAGATGTTATTAAGATAGCCCATCATTTTGCAGGGTTGGGTTTGGATGAAGCAGATGTACTTAGACGAGGTATGTCCGGTAAGACTCGGTCCAAAAAAGAAATCGAAATGATCCAAG
>JBLHTU010000166.1:0-7335 GCA_047627515.1 Cyclobacteriaceae bacterium
CTGTTTTTCAACTACCAGAATAACAATTACGCAGCCGGTAACCAGAGCAACGGGCGCAGAGCCATATAACCCATTGAGGAGAAACCAAAAGATGGAGTTTGCCACATAGACCACAACAATGAATGGTGTTCTTACTTTTCGAAACTGGCCATACCTGTTGGAGAGGACGTAAAAGACAGTACCCATCAGGGCAAGACCGACATCCATAAACAAGAGTACCGTTACGCCGAGGTTATAGTAACTCTGCACCGCGAGGTAACTCATGACAAAAACTATTATGATACAGATTGTATCAAAAAAGGTCTTTTCGATCTTATCTGTTTGCACGTGAGGTGCGTCTATATTCATGGCGAAGTGTGGTAGTGGTGCCCGATGCCATGTGACTGGGCCAGCTGATTAAAGGAGTCGTTTTATTATTTTGTTTTAGTTGGGGTTGAGGGATCTTACATCTTGAATTATTCTGAATAGTGAAAATTATTTTGTTTTAATAGTACCGATACCAAAAGGATTCTCAGGACTCTTTATTCTCCGATCATGACGAAAGCACCCCAATAATAGGGCTTTTTCCACTTGTCTTTTAGACGCTTCTGCGCCATGTTAAAGGCCTCTGCTTTGGTTTTCCCAGACAGCCATTCTTCATAAAATATGGTCATTAGTTCTTGCGTTGCAGCATCATCAACGGTCCACATGGACATGATGATCGCATCAGCTCCGGCGACCTTGAAGGCTCGCTGGAGTCCAAATACACCTTCTCCATTTTTTACCTCTCCGAGACCTGTCTCACAGGCAGATAATACAACCAGTTCGGTTTCATCCAGATTTAAGTTCATGGCCTCATAGGCGGTTAGGATTCCATCATCTTTAAGGTCTTCCTCTGATAGAATTTCTCCGTCCCTGATATAGCTATTGGCGCCAGCCATGATCAAACCTGATCGGAGCATTGGATTGGTCACGTGTTTATCCTCATTCCCTGAGCTTTCTGCTTGTTCTTCTAGAAAAAAGCCGTGAGTTGCGATGTGCAATGTTTTGGGGTTTTTGACTTCCTTGATTCTTTCTTCCAGAGCACGATCATCCATGAAAACCGTCGTTTTAAAGTCAGAGTTACCATACAGACTATCTATTAGGCTTACTTCTTTGAGCGTGCCAGGGAGCATGGGCATACCAGCTCCAGCACCCATATATCTCAGCAGATTACCACGTATTCCTCTCGGAAGGCTCTCAAGGGCAAGGTCATCAAGGTTTCCACTGCTCCCACGAGCCCCTCTCGATACTCCTCTACCTAGACTTCTTTGTTCTCCTTCGTCAGCTGACTGTTGGGTTGCACCCCCAAGGTTATAGTTCGGGTAGCCAAATAGGTAGGAGGCATCTCCTGTAGCCTTGCTTTTGGCTCCAGTGACTGCGATCAGATCTTTTGTATTTGTTACAAGCTGGAACTCAAATTCGTCAATGGTAAACTGTTTCGTCGCGGGGTTTTGAAGGGTATAAATACTGATTTGATTATACACTCCGTCCGGAGAGAAAAACAACTTGTCGATGCCTTCTAGCTTGTTTGAAAGCGGCCGCCAGAAAAGGCGATAGCTGTAAACCTCATTCATTTGATACTTGATCGCATTGCGATAATTAGAGAGGTATTTTGTCTCCATCTGCAGGCCGTTTCGCATCACCACTAGCTCGGGAGCTTCTTCGGTGTCATGCTTGACGATCAAAGCGGCGTAGTATACCTCGTCGGTGAAAGCACCGCCACTCTCTGGATCAAAATCTCTAAAGCGAATGATCTCAATGGCAGCTTCACCTGGTTTGAGTGTTGCTTTGACATCTCTCCAAGTAAGGTCTTGAGAAGCAAAATTGCTAGCAAAGACAGAGGAGGCTTCACTTAGTTGTTTTTCTAGTTGGTTCGCAGCAGAGGTAAGGGAGTCTATTTTGAATGTGCGAATATCTGCCTCAAGCTCAGAGGAACTAAAGAGTTGCGCTAAGCTTTCTTTTTGACTGATCCAGGTTTCATATTGACCGATTAGCAAGGAGTCTCCACTGCCTAATATGCTTTCTCTCACTTTGTTCGTTGCATAGAAGATGAGCCCTTTGGTGGCTAGCTGGTAATCATACATTTTACCTAGCAAGTCGGGGTCTTCGCTCCTGTTTTCTATCACGAAGGAATTGAACTGCTCAAAGGTTGGCTTTAACTTATTGTAATAGAACTTGGACTTTTCATCTTCACTTAGGATGGGAAAATACGCATTGATCTGCGCGAAGTAATTGTCGAAGGTCTCTCCATAGTACCCTAACGCATCTTCCAGCTCTTTTTGTTGCCATTTGAGGATGGCTAGACGACGGGTAGCAATAGCGTATTGCGGGTGCTTTTCGCCAAGAACTTTCTTATACAGTTCTAGAGATTGGTTGGCGTACGTCTCGGCTTTCTCAAGCTCATCGTTTTTCATGTAGATAGTGGCAAGGTTACCGATAGGAAGGATGTATTGTAATCCATCGGTAGCGCCTAACTCTTCTCTAAGAGCAATAGAGGATAGGGCCCGTGCTATAGCCTCGTCATAATCGCCATATTCTTCAGATATTTTTGATAATGCATTAAGTGTTTCAGCGTACAGCGTGGTTTTGGTTTGATCTGTGTCTTCTAATACGCCAAGAACTTGGCTAAATAACTGATCAGCTTCAACGATTTCGGTTTTCAATAGCTTGAGGTAAGCCAGCGTAAAAGTAGACCGAAGGTAGGCATCAGATTCGCCACCGTAATAGTCTAAATCTGAGGCGACGATCTCCTTCATAAATGACAATGCTTCATCATACAGTCCAAGGTCTTGATAGACTGTAGACAAGTTGTATTTTGTCCCGATCATTCCTTCCTCATCCTCCGATGAATTCCTTTGCAGCATATCTAGGGCTACATTTAGTATTTTTTCTGCGCCGCTTAGGTCTCCGCTGTTGGTATAGACTGTACCTAAGGCATTCAGTGTGTAGGCAAATTCAAGGCTAGGATTATATCCCGTCTTTTCCATCGTCTCAAGGCTCTTGATCAATGTCTCTTTTGCCTTAGTATACTGCCCTTTCATTTCTAAAAAGTCACCCTCATAACGAAGCATCAAAGCCTCATCAAATGATCCTTTTTCTACGTTCCGGCGATTTTTTCTAACGAGATCAAGTCCTTTGTCTGCTTCTCCGGTTAGGGTGTAATGATCAGCAAGCCCTTGTACTGTCATTACATAGTCTACGCTTTTTCTACCGCTTGCGCTTTTGTCTTCTTCTAATATGACTAGATAGAGCTTTTCGGATTTGCTATATTGGCCCGCTAGATCATAAGCGCCCGCCAAGTTGTAGGCTAGATCGCCTTTAGGCTCATTGGGTTGGATCCGAGACCTCAGTTCATATTCGTCTTCATAGTATTTGATGCCTTTTTGAAAATCCTCTAACTCATACACGTAGGTTTCTCCCAAAAAGCTATACACATTGGCTAAGACGGTATCTTCTTTCCCTTCGAACATCGTTAGCATTTCTGTCTCCATGTCAAGCACCTTATTGATGTCATAATCCATGTAGGCATCATCAAACTTATAGTACTGTTTTTCCGCTTTTTTGGAGTCAAAAACATACTGGCTATGACCAAAATGGCCGATGAGGCATCCTAGGACAATAAGAAGTGTTTGAGCAGTGCTTCGCATGGTATTCGTGTTAAGTCGAAGTTGGGTAGTCTTAAAAATGGTAAAATAACGAAAAATAATTGTATTATAGTAACTAGAAATGCTTCATATCTTTTGAGGTTGAGCGACTTAGCGAGAGGAAGTCTATCAGCAGAGCGGCTCTTTAACAGTTTCTAATTGGGAATGCGCTGGGGTATCCTGTAATGCTGATTTGAAATATGAATTAAGACAGGATGGAATAGGAAGACGGTTTTTAGGAGTGCCTTCTAATTTCCTAATGACAGGAAACAGAAAGGCAAACACCTGATCACTTACAAAGTCATTATAAAGGCACTAGCAGGTCAGGCACCATCCAAACATATTTAAAATAGAGAAAGGACTGTAACACTCCTTTTTTATGCTTTTTGAGAATGGGTAAATAGATGTTTTTATCTTCACGTACGATGAGTCAACAAAACCAGAGCATAGGTAGCCCACCGACCCCATTTAGCTATCAATTTAGCCCCAACGTCCCTGAGCTTTTGCTAGCGCTAAACTGCTCTTTTGCGATTAGCACCTATCAGACTGGGAAAGTGGTCATTTTCTCAGCGAAGGACGAGCATCAATTGATTCAGTTACCTCGAAATTTTTCGAGACCCATGGGCATGGCCTATAAAGATGGGAAACTTGCATTAGGGTTATTATCAGAAGTGTTGATTGCTACTAATTCGCCAGATTTGGCTTTAGAGTATCCGAGTGCCCCTGGCGCATACGACGCATTTTTTGTGCCTCGAAGTTCGCATTATACTGGACCTCTTGACATGCATGACCTTGCTTGGGGAGCTGACGGGTTGTATGGAGTCAACACTTCTTTTTCTTGTATTTCACAATTAAGTGATAAGTTCAGTTTTGAATCTATATGGCAGCCACATTTTATTGACAAACTTCTTCCCGAAGACCGATGCCATTTGAATGGGCTTGCTTTACTCGATGATAAGCCTAAGTACATCACAGCATTGGGCAATACCAACCAGGCCCTGGCATGGAAGACCGACATGCTCACTGGAGGGATACTAATGGATGTCCCTACGAATGAAATAATCATAGAGAACCTGGCCGTTCCACACTCGCCGCGACTATATCAGGATGGTTTATACATGTTGCTTTCTGCAACAGGTGAGCTGGTAAAGGTTGACCCTGAGCGAGGGACCTATGATGTCGTGACAAAAATCAAGGGCTTTTTACGAGGAATGGATAGAATAGGAGACTATCTCTTTATTGCGATGAGTAAACTACGTCCAACCAGTTCATTGTTTCGAGACGCGCCTATCGCCAAATCATCCGTGCTATGTGGAGTCAGCATTGTGTATATCCCCAGTGGAGAGCCAGTTGGTTATATCACTTACCAAACAAGTGTGGAAGAATTGTTTGATGTCAAGATCCTTCCAAATATGCGTCGGCCCAATATCATGAACCTTGAGAAAGGGGTGCATATGACCTCTATCGTATCCTCAGACGCTGTGTTTTGGCAAAAAGAGGATGATGGTTAGTTAAAGCTTGATAGAAGTTTGATATAGTACGTGCAGTTTGTCAACGAGAGCATTTTTATACATATCAGCTTCCGCTGAAAAGATTTGTTTCAGGTCTATTTGATTAACAAACTGTTGGTATGCTTTCAACGCGGAAGGTTGCTCAACCAATGAGACGGCCGCATCGATAAATGCTTGCTGCGTATGCGCAGAGGCAACAGATGGAAAATCAGGAATACTCGAAAGGACTCTCTGGTCCAGCCGCTCTTGAATACGGTCACCAGATTTGATCACGACAGGAAGTCGCTGAGAAAGCGCATCCAGAATGGTGTTTTCGCCGCCAAAAGGAAACGTCCCCAATAAGAGATCGCAAGATTGTAGCTGTAGCAAATATTCGATCAAAGAATACGTTGGGTGGACGGTTACATTTGGCAGATACATTTCCAACTGCGTTTTGCCGATCGTGAATTCCATACCGGTGAGGTTTTGGAGAATATGGTATTGAAAGTCTTGATTAGACCTTTCCTGTATTTTGATCAACGTATCCAGATAATCAGGCTGCATTTTAAAGACATTAGCCACTACTGCGACCTTTATAGGTGATCCAACATCTCTCGTTTTAGGAGGAGCAACCTGGATGTTGGGTACATGATAGATACTACCCGGTGCGTCGTAGGAGGTTACTTGATCATCGAGCTCACGGAATAGCTTATTTCCAGTCAACAGGTAATCTATAGCGGATGATTTCGCCCATTGCAAATCGGGATGTCCTGGCAAAGCGACCTGCAATGGAGCGATGCTAAGGTTTGACAGGATGGTTGTCCAGAGTTTTAGTCCGATGGATGGATACAGGACTATATCTGCGAAGCATTTCACCAATTGATCGACCAGCAGATGAAGACTGAAAGTGTCATGTTGGAAGGTGATGGTCTCGTCTGCCCAGTCCCAGGGAGTTCCTTTGGCGTCTTCGATGGATGTCACGGCGGTGACGTGAAAAGACTCGCGCAACGGTGCAATTAATTCATAAAAGCATCGATGCACGACATGGCCAGGCCAAAAATTTTCGCAAAGCACGAGCAGACGAGGTTTGCTATTTGGAGCAGACAAGGGAATTGTTTTCCACTTGGTAACGGAGCGCAAGTTCTTTTGCTCGATGTAGTTTTTAAGTAACTGAGAAAAAACCGCTTTGGTCTGCGCTACAGCCTTGTGATCGTGGTAAGCTGTTAGAGCGAGGCACTTATGGACTAAGTGCAAACTCTGGATAGAAGGGCACACCTTGGTAAGATTCAATAGATGACGGGCAATTAGGCTTTTACTTTCTCTTGCTGCAGCGCTCAGATCCCACTGATTAGCCCATGTGCTTAGCGCGACATGATACATACCTTTTGGGTTTTCTTGCATCATCATCATCAGAATAGTGACGGATTGTTTTCGCTGGGGGGAAGCCAGGAGTAGATATTTGTACATATCCGAGGCGCTGGTGTACCTGACCGTATTATTTTTTAGAAAAACACAACGAGATTCGATTTTGCTGCAGAGATCATCCAACGCTGTGGGTTGACCAATCAAGAGCGTTTGTGCCCAACGATCGCGGACAAACAACCCTTTTAGGTAGTCGTCCTTTCCAAGTAGAAAAGTGTCGGTGCCGAAAAGCTGTTGGATAAGTTGGCTGATGCTGCGATAGTTAGCCTGTGTAGTGTCTTTACGAGCGGTTCTTTGCCAGTCGCTCATCGAACTACCGCTCTGAAGCCCTACTAGAATTTCAATCAACCCCTCATAAGCTTGCTCAAATGATGAATTATCAATTAATTGCTGAGTCTGAGTGATTCTCTCAGACAGAGCATTCAGCGATAATTCCATTTGGTCATGAGTTCCGTACATTTATATACTTTCTGCTACAACGAGTCTTATTTTATACCTTTTTTTCTAGCCCATTACGCACCTTGGGTTTCGAGGATCGTCGTGTATGATAACCAGTCATCCGACGATTCGGTCACTCTACTTCAACAGTCCTCAAAGGTAGAAGTAAGAACCTGGGATACAAACAATCAGATTCGAGATGATCTCAAAGTGCAACTGATGAGTAATGCCTGGAAGGAAAGCAAG
The DNA here is from genome assembly GCA_047627515.1 of Cyclobacteriaceae bacterium. GTDB lineage: Bacteria > Bacteroidota > Bacteroidia > Cytophagales > Cyclobacteriaceae > JAYPLE01. The sequence goes on from JBLHTU010000166.1 coordinate 7,262, forward strand.
GGAACTGCAGACTGGGTGATCGTGTGCGACATGGATGAGTTGCTTTATCACCCGCAAATCACTCAACTGTTGCC